>CAYPUW010000206.1:0-4672 GCA_964413925.1 uncultured Rhodobacter sp.
GGATTTCGCACGTCAACCCGCGTGGTAATCCGCGTGTCATTGCCAGAGCCGGACGAGAACGGATGCACCGCTTTATCCAGCCGCCCCTTGTTCCAATCATAGCCGAAAACATCGGCCAGCTTATGGGCCAGCTTCATCTGCAAACCATCGTCAAAGTCAAAATCGAGCGCGGGTATCTGCACGTCAGAGCCGCCAATCCGCCCGCGCAAATCCACCAGCCCATCGCGCAGGCTGCCAAGCATCGCGTCAAGCTTTGCGCCGGTCATTCCCGGCTCGTAATCATCAAGCAGCGCGTCGTAAAGATCGCCACCCTCGCTCAGGGCCGCTGCCTCTTGTCGGCGCAAGGCCAACACATTTTTCAGGGTTGGTGCAAAAGCCGCGAAATCGTCTGCTGCACGCGCCTCGGCCCAAACCCCTTGTGAAACAGAGGTAGTACGCGCGATTTCAGCGGCCAAATCGGCGGGAACCTTGGTGTTGCGATCATAAGAGCGCCGTATATGGCGCAGGTTCGCCGATTGCTCCTCCGACAGGTTGCTGCCCTCAAGCGCCGCCAGCCAGTCGGCAATCTTCGGATCAGTCCGGCGGCTGTGAAGCGTGCTTTCCATCGCACCGGACCACTCGCCCCGCTGCGCCGCTGCCCCCCTTGGCATCATGGTTTCCTGATCCCAACCAAGCAAGCCTGCGACCTGCTCAAGCGCCGTGGTTTGACGCACATGCGCCATCAAACTCTGGTATGTTTCCGACATGCTACGCCCCTGCCCTGATGCTTTGCTGGATGCTTTGACCATCAGGATACATCGCCATGAACCGCGCCCGCAGGACCAGCACAACCAGCGCAATCGCTCCGATCTGATGCACAATCGCCACCTGCCACGGGGCCGCATAAAGCACCGTAGTAATGCCAAGCGCCATTTGAATAAGCACCATCACCATCACCAGATTAAAGCTGCTGCGCACCGAATTAAGCGCCGATTTGCGGCTCTGCCACCAAGTATAAACCGTGACCAGAAACACCGTATAGCCCAGCATCCGGTGATTAAACTGCACCAAAGCGGAGTTTTCAAAGAAGTTGGTCCAGAACGGCGTGTAGTCAAAGCTTTCCGAGGGCAGGAACTGGCCATTCATCAGCGGCCAGTCGATATAGGCGCGCCCGGCGTCAATTCCGGCAACCAGCGCGCCGAGTAATATTTGTGCGAAAACCAGCACCAAAAGGATGGTCGCAAGCCGCGACAACTTAAAGTCGCGCAGCCGTCGCGCCTGCAACAGCGCCGCCCCTCCTCGCCTGAGCTGGAACGAAAACCACGCGATTAGCCCCATAATGGTAAAGGCCAACCCCAGATGCATCGCCAGTCGATAAGAGGCAACGTCGACCATGCGCCCGGTCAAGCCAGACGACACCATCCACCAGCCAAGCGCGCCTTGCAGACCGCCAAGCACCCCGAGCAAAAACAGCCGCCCGGTCCAGCCGTTCGGGATTTGTCGCCGTGCCAGAAACCAGAAAAAACCAAAACCCCAGACCAGTCCGATGACACGACCAACCTGACGATGGCTCCATTCCCACCAATAAATCGCCTTGAAACCCGACAGGGTCATGGCCTTGTTTTGCAATTGATATTCAGGGATCGCCTGATATTTCTGAAACGTCTCAAGCCAGGCAGAATTCGACATCGGCGGCAAAGCCCCCTTGATCGGGTTCCATTCGGTGATCGACAAGCCGCTATCGGTGAGGCGCGTCAGACCGCCAACCACGATCATGATGGCGAGCATGCCAAGCAAAATATGCAGCCAGATAAAGATCGCCCGGCGCACTTTTGGACGGCTCGCATCAATCAATCCGGTTTCAAGCGGGGCCTGCGAGGTTGGATCGCCGCTGGTTTCTTCAAAGATATTGCGCTTGCTGGTCATTTTTCTCTCCGTCAATTCCGCGCGACCATAAGACCTGACCACGCCCCTCGCAATAGGTTCAATCCGCGCGCGGGGGTCTCTCGCCCAAAGCGCGGACCACGCCGTGCAACATGCGGATATCGGCGTCGGTCAACGGCAGGCGCGAGAACATGTTCCTGAGGTTTTGCTCCATGCTTTCAGCCTTGGCTTGGGGCCAGAAAAACCCCACATTATCAAGTTGTTGACATAAGCGTTCGTGGAATTTCTCAAACTCGATGGCGCTGGCGGGACGGGCCTTGGGTAGCGAAGCTATATCGCGTACGCTCTCATCCCCACGCCGCCATTCATAGGCGAGCAACAGCACGCATTGGGCCAGATTAAGCGAGCCAAACGCCGGGTTTACCGGCACCGAAATCAGCGCATTGGCGCGCACGACGTCATCGTTTTGCAGACCAGCCCGCTCTGGTCCGAACAGAACACCGACCTTTTGACCCTCACTAATCCGCGCCCGCGCCTCACTCATTGCGCGCTCTGGCGACACGACCGGCTTGGTCAAATCACGCGTGCGGGCGGTGGTGGCAAAGACATAATTCATGTCGCCGATGGCGTCCGTGGTCGCGCCGTAAACCTGCACCTGATCCAGCACCTTGGCCGCTCCACTGGCCATAGCCACCGCTTTTGGATTGGGCCAGCCATCGCGCGGGGCGACCAATCGCATCCGCTCAAGCCCGAAATTCCACATGGCCCGCGCCGAAGCCCCGATGTTTTCGCCCATCTGGGGTGCGACCAGCACAAACGCGGGTTGCGGCCCGCCCCAGCCCTCGTTCTTGGCATGATCGGTTCCTGACATCTGGTTCGCGGCTCCTTGTTGACAGGCCGAGGTGATAAACCGCGCTCGGCCCACACGCAAGGTGAACCCGCCTCTCAAAGCCCTCGCCAATCCGGCGCCGCTTGCCAGCCCCGCCCCGCCTCGTTATGAAGCCTCAAAAACAGGGGGTTTCATGTCACAGCCAGACCAGCCACAGCTTTATCTGATCTCGCCCCCAAAGCTTGATCTCACCGATTTCACGCCAATTCTAAGCGAAATACTCGATAAGCACGAGATCGCCTGCTTTCGCCTGAGCCTCGCAACCCAAGACGAGGACGAGGTCAAACGTATCGCTGACAGTCTGCGCGAAACCTGCCACGCGCGCGATGTGGCCCTTGTTATCGAGCAGCATTATCGGCTGGTCGCGCCGCTGGGGCTGGACGGCTGCCATCTGCCGGATGGCGCGCGAGCTGTGCGTGATGTGCGTACCGAGTTGGGCAGCGACGCAATCATCGGCGCGGGCTGCGCTCAATCGCGCCATAGCGGCATGTCGGCAGGCGAATCGGGGGCGGATTACGTCAGTTTCGGGCCGCTAAATGCGACAGGGCTGGGAGACGGCGCGATCGCCGATATCGCACTTTTTCGCTGGTGGTCAGAGGTGATCGAAGTGCCGATTGTCGCCGAGGGCGGGCTAAGCCGCGAGCTGATCACCGAATTCGCGCCAGTGACCGATTTCTTTGCGCTTGGCGAGGAAATATGGTCTCAACCGACCCCGCTAAAAGCCCTCAAACACCTGTGGGCAGCGTTGGGTTAGCGCGCACCGTTCATCGCGCGTTCCAGTCCGGCCCGAACTTGGGTTTCACAATAAAGCGCCAGCGCCTTGCGATCCTTGAAATCGGCAACCCGTACCGGCTCGTGAAACACAATCTCGGCCCCACCCGATTTTTGCGTGCCCAGCGTCATTAGGAAATGGGGCGCAAACTCCATCTCTCCCCACCAGCCATAAAACCGCGCATCTTCGCCCGCAGGGGCGCGGTAAATCAGGCTGGTCGGCTGTATCCACATGCTCTCGGTCAGATGCTGCTCGAAAAACGCGGCAAACAGGGTTGATTTGAACGGCAAGACCCGACGGCTGTCAGTGCTGGTGCCTTCGGGAAAAAACAGCAAACGGTCCCCTTGGAGCAGCCGATGCTCGAACTGGGTTTTATGAACCCGCGCCTGACTTGATTTGCGCTCGATAAACACCGTGTGGGTCGTGCGCGCGATCAGGCCGATCACCGGCCATTTGCTGACCTCGGCCTTGGAGACGAAAAACACCTTGGCCGCACTACTGAGCGTCAGAATATCGAGCCAAGAGCAATGGTTGCACACCAGCGCCCCATCCTGCGTCATCGGCGTGCCGGTTAGCTTGATCTCAAAGCCCAAAATGCCAAGCGAAATCTTGCAGGCGAGCTGCACCACCAAGGGCGAGACCGGGTGTTTACCAAATGGCCACTCAATCAGGCGCACCAGCACCAACACCAGCATCAGCCCGTAAATCACCGTCGCCAACCCCGCCAGCCGCGCCATGGCACGCACCCAGCCAAACGCTGAGAGCGGCATATCGTCGGGAACAATATCAGGGTTCCACTCGGTCATGTTCGCGCCTCTGAACGGCGGGTATATGCCTGTTTATGTCGTATGGACATCCGCGCGGTATCCATCATCAGGCACACATCTATAGTGTTGAAATTATGGTCTATAAACGCACCATCACCGACAAAACCACCAAGACGCAGATAGGCTTTGATCAGGGCGGGCGTCTGGCTCATCGCCAGTTTTTGGTCAATTTTGTCGGTTGGGACCAGCTCCATCTCCTGACGGCTCAAAGCGCACGCGCGAACCCGGCTGTCAGGCGGAGCAAGGTGGTTTTGATGCAAAAACGACAAGGATTGGGCAATCGCATCCACATCGGTCCCGTGGTAGCTGGCAACGCCAAAC
>CAYPUW010000207.1:0-4661 GCA_964413925.1 uncultured Rhodobacter sp.
GCCAGGTTAATTTGGTTGTAATAAGACGAGACGTGATTTTTCCGTTAAAGAATATGGGTTTGGCGGTAGATACTCTATCTCTGTTGGGGGTTCCACCACCCGGAGGGTCAAGAATTATTCCAAACCAGTTGGAGTCACAGATTCGTGAATAGGAAGCCCTTGAGGTTCCAGTGGTGGAAACTCCCATTTGTGGCAGGTAACTAAAGTATCAACCCTGGAAAGGAAGACTATAATGCGTGTTGGACGCCTCTTTATCGGATCGGCATTGGCGACATTCGCCGTGACCACACTGATGTCCTCGGCTGCGTTGGCAGAAATTTACATCCCTGAAGGCTCGGCTGGGACCGCGCTGCGGCTAACGTCGGAGTTTAAGCCCGCTGGCCGAATCGAAGGGCTTGGCAACGTTCACGGTATGGATGTGGCGCTAAGCCGTGGCCTGCTGATCAGCGCTTCGCTCAAACCTGTTGCGCGCGATGGCGCGAAAAAGGATGGTCAGATCAGCCTGATTGATTTGAAAACCGGCAAAATTATCCGTCGGATCGAGGTTCCCGGCGTGGTTCACCACGTCACCGTCGGGGCCAATGACCGGTACGTTCTGCTCACCCATCCAAAGTTGAAGGCAGTTTCGATCCTCGACTTGGAAACCAATAAAATCACCGCAACCATCAAGACCGGCCCCAATCCCAACTACGCGGTTTATGATCCAAAAACCAAATCGTTCTTTGTCAGCGTCGAGGGCAAGTCGACCATCGACCAGATTGACCCGACCAAAGGCGAGATCGTGAACATCTACAAAACCCCTGCCGGGGCCGAGCATCTGGCGATTGACGTCGCCGGTCGGCGTTTGTTTGCAGCAGAGGTTGATGCGGGTGTGCTTTCGGTGATGAACCTTGATACCGGCGCGATTGAGGCCACCTATAATATTGGCGGCAAGCTGCACGGGGTTGCGTATGACGCGACGCGAGATGCGGTTTATGTGAGTGCTCGCGAGAAAGGCAAAATCGCGTGGATTGATCTGGCGAGCAAGAAAATGAGCGTCGAAAAAGTTGGCCCCGGACCTTATCACATGGCGCTTGACGGCAACCGGTTGGTGGTCAGCAGCGCGAAAAATAACGTGGTCTGGGTCGTGGATGTGGCCACGCGCAAGATTGTTAAAACCATCCCAACCAGCGCACGCGCGCATCAGATGGCGGTCATTCCGGGCAGCTAAGACAACACAACCCTTTGGGCGCTGTCAGATGCGCCCAAAGGGTATTTTAACGGATGACGGATTTGAGTATCAGGGAGATTGATCATGCAATGGGCAGCAGATAACTGGATAGTACTTTTGCTTATCGGCGGCATGCTTGGCATGCATTTTTTCGGCCATCGCGGCCACGGCGCACGCAAGGTTCAGACCGATGGTGGCGACGGCGCGGATGCGGGTGAAAATGTCGGCGGTATGGGTGGTAGCATGGGTGGCGGCGGATGCTGTGGTGGCAAAAGCCGCACCGCACCGCGTGCGAGCAGCGGTGGTGGTGGCTGTTGCGGTGGCAAGTCCAAGACGACAGCACAGCCGATAGAGGATGAGGCGACAGATGACATTGTGACTGACAATGCGATAGACGAGGACGTGCCGATGATAGTCAAGCGCGAAGCTCCGTTGGCTTGAACCGGCATTTGCGCCATCCCAACAGGCCGTGTAAGTTACCCGAACCTATCTAAGGGAAGACGGAAATGGCCCTGTCGGTTGATCAGTTTCAAAACCTCTACGAGCGACTCTCGTCGGGGTATGACCGCAAGGCGCGCCTGTTCTCGATGATCGGATTTGACGAAACCCGCCAAAAACGCCACGCGGTCTCGCAACTGCTATTGAAGCCCGGAGACACCGTAGTCGATATCGGCTGCGGTACGGGGCTGAATTTCGAGTTGCTGCGTGAAGGTGTCGGCGAGAGCGGGCGGATCATCGGCGTCGATCTCACCGAAGGTATGCTTGCGCAGGCCAGCGCTCGGGTCACAAAAAACGGCTGGAACAATGTCGAGTTGGTTCAGACGGACGCGGCCCAATACGCCTTCCCGCCCGATGTGGATGCGGTTTTGTCAACCTATGCACTGACCTTCGTGCCGGAGTTTGCCTCTGTGATCGAAAGCGCGCTCATGGCCCTTGGCGCGGGGCAGAGATTCGCGGTTCTGGACATGAAGAAATCGCAAAAATGGCCCGGTTGGGTGGTCAACCTGATGCTAAGAAGCGTGCGCGGCTTTGGCATCACCCATGATCTGTCCGAACGAAAACCGTGGGAAGTCATGGAAAAACATGCGGACGTGACGATGACCGAATATTTTGGCGGCTTTGCTTATCTGGCGATTGCGCAAAAGGGCGAAGGTCCGACCGCATGAGGTAGGGTCTTCGTGTTATTTTAGGAGGCGCTTTTTCGTCCGTAATGCTATATTGAAGCTCTTGATCTTGTGAACAGGAGCTAAAATATGTCGGAATTTATCATCGCTTATCATGGCGGCACAAAGCCGAAAACTGCCGAGGACGGGGTTGCGCATCGTCAGAAATGGCAGGCTTGGCTGGAAGGGCTGGGCGACGCTGTGGTCAATCCCGGTACGCCGCTTGGTCCGTCGGAATTTTTGGGCGATATGGTGGTACAAGAAGGCGCGAACCTGACCGGCTTTTCCGTTATCAAGGCCGACGACATGAAGGCAGCGCTGAAAATCGCGGCTGCGTGTCCGTTTCTGGATATCGGCTCGCTTGAGGTGGCGGAGATTTTCAAGATGTAGTGCCGGACTGGATTTGTGGCGGCTATAACGATCTCCAACAAGGACGCGCGGCGTTTGTGGCTGGATACCACGGGGCTGTCGCGCGCGCCTATTGGGGCGGTCGATCTGATGGCGATGATCCGCACGCTTGGCTTTGTGCAACTTGACACGATCCGCAATGTCAGCCGCGCGCATCACCATATTTTATGGAGCAGAAACCAGAATTACCGCGAAGATATGCTGTGGTCGGCACTGGCCGATGAGCGCGCGTTGTTTGAGCATTTCACCCATGACGCCTCGGTTCTGCCGATGGAATATTACCCCTATTGGCAGCGGCAATTTCGGCGGCGTGGTGAAAAGGTTAACGGGCATGACTGGTATAAATCGGGGCTGAACGCGGCGGATTTGGCCTCCATTCGTGCCAAAATTCGTACCAATGGGCCGCTTTCGACCCATGCGTTTGACAGCAAGATCAAGGGCGAGCGCCATATGTGGGCGCGACCGCCGCATAAAAAGGCGCTCGATCAGATGTGGAGCGCGGGCGAACTGACCACCTCTCATCGCGAGAATTTCGTCAAGTTTTACGATTTCGCCGATCGGGTTATTCCGAGCGAGTTGCGCACGCGCGAGGTTGGCGATACGGCGCAGATAGATTGGCTTTGTCAGGGTGCGCTCTCGCGGCTTGGCTTTGGCACGGTGGGGGATATTAAGCGATTTTGGGCGGCGATGGATGCGCGCGAAGTGCAGGCGTGGACTATGCGCAAAAAACCTCGGTTGCGCGAGGTTTTGGTTCAGGGCAAGGACGGTGATTGGCAAGCGGTGCTGGCGCTTGACGACATCGAGGCGCGGCTTGAGGTTTGTGCCAAGCCATTGACAAGATTGCGAATTATCAACCCGTTTGATCCGGCGATCCGTGATCGTGCGCGCCTGATGCGACTGTTTGGCTTTCATTATCGCAACGAGATGTTTGAGCCGAAAGCCAAACGGAAATGGGGCTATTATGTCTATCCTTTGCTGGAAGGCGACCGGTTTGTCGGGCGATTGGAACTGAAGGGGGATCGCGTCAAAAGCGAGATGCGCGTGACGGGGTTCTGGCCCGAGACGGGGGTAATTTGGGGGGATGTGCGCAAGGCAAAACTGCACTCAGAACTCCGCCGATTTGCCCGATTGGCGTCGCTTGAAACGATCAAATGGGATTGCGCAGCAGCACTTAAAGCCGCAGAGTTGGGCCAGCAATAAAAGGCGGATAAAATGCGACTGACAGGTAAACATGCGCTCATCACCGGGGCTGGCTCTGGTTTTGGGGCGGGAATTGCGCGCAAATTCGCGCGTGAGGGCGCGGTCGTGATGGTGGCCGATATCAACGGGGCGGCGGCGCGCACGGTTGCCGAGGAAATCGGCGGGATTGCGTTCACTGTCGATGTGGCCGATGACGCGGCGGTCAAGGCGATGGCGATGGCGGCGATTGGTGAATTCGGGTCGCTGGATATTTTGGTTAATAATGCCGGCGTGACCCATTTACCCGCACCGATGGAAGAGGTCTCGGTTGCTGATTTTGATCGGGTTTTAAACATCAACATGCGCTCGGTTTTTCTGACTGCACGTCATCTGGTCGGTCATATGAAGGCCAATAAGGCGGGGGCTATTTTGAATATCGCCTCCACGGCGGGGGTGTCGCCGCGACCAAATTTGAACTGGTATAATGCCTCTAAGGGCTGGATGATCACCGCGACCAAGACCATGGCGATTGAGCTTGCGCCATATGGCGTGCGGGTCAACGCGCTTAATCCGGTGGCGGGGGAGACGCCGTTGCTCAAATCGTTCATGGGCGAGGACACGCCTGAAATGCGCGCGAAGTTTCTGGCGACCATCCCGCTCGGGCGGTTTTCGACCCCTGAGGATATGGGCAATGCGGCGGC
>CAYPUW010000208.1:0-4645 GCA_964413925.1 uncultured Rhodobacter sp.
ATAAACAAAGCTGCCGCCGATTTTTTCAATCGTGCCACAATCGGGCTGCGACACCAGCCTCAACGCATCTGGCCCGATGTTTTTTGCGTTCACATCATTATTAAGCACAAATAGCCGCTGCTCACGCCCGGCGCGGACGGTGAAAATATCATCGACCGCTTTTACATTGGTCTCGCCACGAAAAGCCGCCATCAGCGTATCGGAATTTTGGGTGATCAACGCAACCGACACCGTTAAAAACAGCGCGGTATAGACCAGTCCCATTTTTTCATTGATGCGCATCCCGCAACCCCGGCTTTTGCACGTTCATCCTCGATGATATGCACCGCAAATTGTGGCCAGAATACTAAATTGTGGTGGCTTTTTGTGGATATTTATTTGAAATTTTAGTCAATCGATATGAAACGGGTCGGTTTTCTGCCGTAAACCCACCCGATCACGCGGCTCCGTGACAATGTTTGAATTTCTTGCCAGAGCCACACGGACATTTGGCGTTTCGCCCCGGATCACCCCAAGTGGACTTGTCGTTTTCGTCAAATTCAGGAGCTGAGCCTTCGATTCGATGTGCGGCGGGAGCGGCGATATTTTGCTGTTGCGCCAAGGTTTGCGCGATCATTTCACGCTGCTCTTCTTCGCTCAGCGGGCGGATGCGGGATAGTTGCTCTGAGACCTCGCTGCGCAGGGTATTGAGCAGGGTTTCAAACAGGCCAAACCCTTCGGATTTGAACTCGCTGAGCGGATCGCGTTGGGCGTAACCACGAAACCCGACCACCGATCTAAGGTGTTCAAGCGTCACCAGATGCTCGCGCCATTTACTGTCAATGGTTTGTAAAAGCAGGGATTTCTCGATCATACGCATATTTTCCGGCCCAAATCCGACCGCTTTTTGCGCCATCAGTTCATCGCTGGCCTTATAAAGCCGCTCGGCGATAACTTCGTCATCAACACCCTCTTCCTCACCCCACGCGACAATCGGTTCGTCAACGCCGATATAGCGCAGAACATCGGCATAAAGCCCCTCCATATTCCACTGATCGGCGTAAGAGTTACGCGGAATGTGGGTTTCGATCAAATCGTCAATCACCTGATGACGCATGTCCTCGATCACGTCGGACAGATCATCGGACTCCATGATTTCGCGGCGCTGACCAAAGATGGCTTTGCGCTGATCGTTCATCACATCGTCGTATTTCAGCAGGTGCTTACGAATGTCAAAGTTGCGCCCCTCGACCTTGGCCTGCGCTTTTTCCAGCGACTTGTTGACCCACGGGTGAATAATCGCTTCGCCCTCGCTCATGCCGAGCGTTGACAGCACTTTATCCAAGCGTTCAGAGCCGAAAATCCGCATCAAATCATCCTCAAGCGACAAAAAGAAGCTGGAGCGTCCGGGATCGCCTTGGCGACCAGAACGGCCGCGCAACTGGTTGTCGATACGGCGGCTTTCGTGGCGTTCGGTGGCCAGAACATAAAGGCCACCAGCCTCGATAACGCGCTTCTTTTCGTCGGCGGTTTCGGCCTCGATTCGCGTACGGGTCTCCTCGGGATCGGCGTCGGGATTTTCCTCCAGCGCCTCCATCACCTTCATGTCCACATTACCGCCAAGCTGAATATCGGTGCCACGACCGGCCATGTTGGTGGCGATGGTTACCGCGCCGAACTTGCCAGCGTCGGCGACGATTTTCGCCTCTTTTTCATGCTGGCGCGCATTAAGGACATTATGGGTAACATCTTCTTTTTGCAGCATTTCCGACAAAAGCTCGGACTTTTCAATCGAGGTGGTGCCTACAAGGATCGGCTGACCTTTTTCGGTGGCTTCCTTGATGGTTTTAACGATGGCCTCGAATTTTTCACGCGCGGTGCGATAAACCGCGTCATGGTCGTCGACACGGGCAATCGGCAGGTTTGTCGGCACTTCGACCACGCCGAGTTTGTAAATCTCGAGGAACTCTTCGGCCTCGGTTTGCGCCGTGCCGGTCATGCCCGAAAGCTTGTCGTAAAGGCGGAAATAGTTTTGGAACGTGACCGAGGCAAGGGTCACATTCTCTGGTTGAATCTCGCATTTTTCCTTGGCCTCAATCGCCTGATGCAAACCATCAGACAGACGCCGACCGGCCATCATCCGGCCAGTAAATTCGTCAATCAGCACAACTTCGTTGTTGCGAACAATGTAATCCTTGTCGCGTTTATAAAGGATATGCGCGCGCAAAGCCTGCGTGACGTGATGCACCAGCGAGGTGCTCTCCGGGTCATAAAGTGTCGCCTCGGCGTCCAAAATACCCTCAGCATGCAAGCGCTGCTCGATAAAGTCATTACCCTCATCGGTATAGGTCACGTTGCGGGTTTTCTCATCCAGCGAGTAATGCTCTTCGGTCACATCCGGCACAATCGCGTCGATGGTTTTGTAAAGATCGCTGCGATCATCGGACGGGCCAGAGATAATCAACGGTGTGCGCGCCTCGTCGATCAGGATCGAGTCGACCTCGTCAACGATGGCAAAGAAATGGTCGCGCTGGTACATGTCCTTGAGGTCGGATTTCATGTTGTCGCGCAGATAATCAAACCCAAGCTCGTTATTGGTAGCATAGGTCACATCGGCCTGATACGCCGCCTGCTTTTCGGCGTCATCCTGATTGGGAACCACAACGCCGGTGGTCATGCCAAGGGCCGAATAAACCTGGTTCATCCATTCCGCATCGCGGCGCACCAGATAATCGTTGACGGTAACCACATGCACGCCCTTGCCCGCCAGTGCATTCAGGTAAACCGGCAGGGTGGCCATCAGGGTTTTCCCCTCGCCGGTTTTCATTTCGGCGATGTTGCCCTGATGGAGGAAAATCCCGCCCATAAGTTGCACATCAAACGGCCTTAGACCCAGATTTCGAACCGCAGCCTCGCGCGCGTTGGCGAATGCCTCCGGCAGCAGATCATCCAGCGTCTCGCCATCGGCGTAACGGGTTTTAAACTCGGTGGTTTTGGCCTTGATCTCGTCGTCGCTCAGCGCCTTGAATTCCGGCTCCAGCGCATTGATTTTCTCGACCAACGGCAGGGTTGCCTTGATCTTGCGGTCATTCGGTGTGCCAAAAATCTTTTTGGATATTTTTCCTAGACCAAGCATGCGCTCTCCGTTTCAGGCGTGTCACCGATTAGGGTGAGAATTTACGAAATCGTGACAAAGCTTTGGCTTGCCTGCGTGCGACGCTCACCCTAGAACAATCGCCGACACAACGGCCTATTGCCGGTCTTTATACGATACCAAATGGCATGTAAGGCGATGCTCGGCAGGTGTCAACGCCGCCACCCTTTGACCGGCGGTGGGAGGCAGAAATTGGGCAGAAATGACGCGCTTTGCGCAAAGGAGCACTAAATGACCAAGGTTAAAGCAGGTCTCGCGACACTTCTCATGATGAGTCTAGCACTCGGCGCTACGGCGTCGGCTGGTTTCACGGGCGAGACCCCAAGCGCAAAAACCGTTTTGGCGACCGTTGACGGCACCGATATCACCCTCGGAAACGTCATCGCATTTCGCGGCCGCCTGCCTGCCCAATATCAAAAACTGCCCGACAACGTGTTGATGCCCGGTATTATCGAGCAACTTATTCAACAAACCGTGTTGATGAATTCCGTTAAGGGCAAGCTGAGCACGCTGGCGAAGGTCCAGTTTGAAAACCAGAAACGCTCGTTTCTGGCAAGCGAGAAGCTCGCCGAAATATCCGATCAACCCATCACTAAGGACGAGTTGAACATCGCCTATCTCGAGCGCTACGATTCCAAAATCCCCGATCAGGAATATGACGCATCGCATATCTTGGTGAAAACCAAGGCCGAGGCGGATGCGATTGAAAACTTGCTTGCGGACGGGGCCGATTTTGCCACTTTGGCGCGGCAAAAATCGACCGGCCCGTCTGGGGCCAGTGGCGGCGAGCTTGGCTGGTTCGGGACCGGCAAAATGGTCAAACCGTTTGAGGATGCAGTTCTGAAACTGGCCGTCGGAGAGATCTCCCCACCCACTAAAACCCAGTTCGGCTGGCATGTGATCCGTCTCAATGATATGCGCAATCTGAAAATCCCGACTTTGGACGAGGTACGCGACAAACTGACCAAGAATTTGCAACAGCGCGCCATCGCCACGGAAATCACCCGCCTGACCAAAAAAGCAAATGTTGTCCGACCCGAGGTTGATATTGATCCCGCCCTGATCCGCGATGTATCACTGCTGAAATAGCAATGGATGATCGGGGAAGCGATTGGGGCAGAATTCAGATGACGCGCGAATTGTAATTTCGCCACTAGCGCCTAAAGACGGGTTTGGGGCATTTCCAGCGATTGACGGCGTAACCTTCGCCGCCGCCGAGGCCGGGGTGAAATATGCCAGCCGCAGCGATGTCATGCTGGTGAGCATCGCTGAGGGCAGCACGCTTGCGGGAGTATTTACCAAGTCCTCGACCCGCTCCGCTCCGGTTCTGGATTGTCAGGAGAAACTGGCGGCTCTTGGGGCGGCCAGCACATCTGATGCCCCCCTGCCTAAAGACGGCTTTGCGATCCTCGTAAACTCCGGCAACGCCAACGCTTTCACCGGCAGGTTTGGCGCAGATGCCGTGGGCAAAACCACACGCGCTGTCGCCTCCGCTCTGGAAATTCCGGCAGC
>CAYPUW010000209.1:0-4629 GCA_964413925.1 uncultured Rhodobacter sp.
CTTAACCGCCTCCTGACCGGATTGTTTTTTCTTGGTTGCTTTAGGCTTTTTGGGTGTTTGGTTGTTTTGCCCCCCTCCACCTAAAATATTGCCAAGCCCATTCAAGACAATAAGCCCACCTGCGCTGGGGTAAGGTACATCTTGGAGACAGCCCCACGCCAAGTTTCAAGCTCGGCCAGCCACGCATTGGTCGCAACGACGGCGTCTTTTTCCTGCGCCAAAGACAGGGTGCTAAAAAGGATCACCAGGCTTAGGGTCAGAACCCATGTTTAAGAGCCGACATAAAATCCTCCGGTACGAGCTTGATCAATAACTATCCCGCCAATGCGAGCGTGTGATTGCAATGCCGTCACGGCTCGATCACCCCATGCGACAAGGGTTGGAACCGTCACATATCGGTAATGAATACCCCATTCAGGCCGATTTTCAAAATGGGTTGCCTGCAAAAGGCCGCGAGGCGGGGCCAAAATGACCGGCGCTCAGGCCATGTCTCCGTCGTTTGCCCCGTGTTCGGTCAGACATTCGGAGTGGTCGCGCAAAACCTCGAGCACGCGACATTCGCCAACCTTGTCGCCGGTGCATTCAACGATCATGCGCTGAAGCTCCGTTCGCAAGGCCTCCAGCCGCTCGATGCGTTGTTCGACCTGCGTTAATTGCCGCTGAGCGATTGAGTCCGCATCGGCGCAGGGTTGCGTGGGATCATCGGCCAGTGCCAGCATCTCGCGGATTGCTCCAAGGCCAAAGCCCAACTGACGACCGTGGCGGATGAAGGCTAAGCGGTCGAGATCTTGTTGGCGATAGCGCCGCTGACCGCCGCTTGTGCGCTCGGCCTCGGGCATCATGCCGATCTGCTCGTAATAGCGGATGGTCTGGATTTTAGTGCCGGTTTTTGCGCCCAGCGTGCCGATTGTTAACATGTTGCGCTTTTCCCTTCTCGGCCCAGATTAGCGGCCGTTGGTCAGAACATAGTCATGATGACGGTCATTGTCGCAAAGACAAGGATGAATATCCCCAATGAGACCGAGGCCAGCACCACGGCGGTGGCTTGGTTTGGCGATCTGACTTTAAGGCGCAGCTCGGCGGCGGTTTCGGGGTATTCCAAGGCTGCCGAATTGGTGCCGCTCCAGATATGGCGCAGCTTAAAGCGGCGCTCTTCATATTTGCCCCAGCCGTGCAGAACGATCAGCACTCCAACGATGAAAATCATGCTTGATGGCACCCAGATGGTATAGCCACCGATGACCTCGTCGCTCATGGGGGAGGCGGAAAACAGTCGTCCGTCAAGATCGTAGGCCGCATAAAGCACCACCTCTTTAAGCGTGGTGAGCGCGCCAAGCAGGATGTTTGACACAATCGCCAATAAGAGAACCAGCGCGCGCATGGGCCGGGCCGCGCCTTGGGGTGGGTCGCGCCGATCAAGCACCGCGCCCCAAAAGATCAGCCCAACGAGGAACAACAGCACGTGCATAAACCCGCGCAACACCCCGTTTTGGACCGCTGCATTATGCAGGGCGGGGATTTCCAAAACGTATAATGCGCCGACAAACAGCACAAAGGCGACGGGCAGGCGCAGCGACAGGCGAATAAGACGGTTGAGCGGCGCGCTCGTCAGCACCGGCATCAACCAGTGACGCAGGCGCAAAGGCAAACCAGCCAGCAACACCCGCCCCGGCCACGCCAGCACCAGCAGCATCGGCACGGCAATGCGGATCAGCACATGCTGCCATTGATGCAGCGCGAATGAGCGCGTGATCAGCGGCGTCAGCGGCGAGGCAACGGCCAGCATCAGCAGGGCCAGCGCGCCTAGCATGAACAGATGGCGCGAGAGCGTGAGTGGACCACCGATTAGCCGGACCTGCGCGGCTCCGCGAAACCACAGGATTAACGTCAAGCCTGTGGCAAGTGCCATGAGCAGCCAAAACGGCAGTAATAATGTCATCAGATTTCGGTCTTCCCTCTTGGTGATGCGGTCAGGTTCGCGCGCGCAACAGCCTCAGCGCATTGGCTACCACCAACAAGGATACACCAACATCGGCAGCAATTGCACCCCACATCGTGGCCATGCCAACCGCCGTTAGGGCGACAAAAATTGCCTTGATCCCCAGCGAGAAACCGATGTTCTGGTGAATAATCCTCATGGTACGGCGCGAGTGGTCGATCAACCACGACAGCTTGCCGATATCGTCGGTCATCAGCGCGATATCCGCCGTCTCGACCGCCGCGTCAGAGCCAATCGCGCCCATAGCGATGCCCATATGCGCGCGCGCCATCGCTGGTGCGTCATTGACGCCGTCGCCGACCATAGCAACGAACTCATGGGTCGCGACCAGTTCCTCCACTGCGGCGACCTTATCGTCGGGAAGCAGCTCTGCGCGCACCTCGTCGATACCGACCTCGGCGGCGACAGCACGGGCAGTGCGCGTGTTATCTCCGGTCAACATGACCACGGTTTTCACCCCTTGAGCGTGGAGCTTGGCCACCACCTCTTTGGCGTTGGCGCGGATTTTGTCGCGTAGCTCGAACATGCCAAGCGCGCCGGTTTCGTCGCCAAGCACCACCAATGTACTGCCTGCGGCCTCCATCCGGTCGCGCAGATCGGCAGGGATATGGTCACCAAAGCCCTTTTCTGCGGCAAACCTGTCAGAGCCAAGCCAGAGCTTGCGCCCCTCCCTGATCCCCTCAATGCCACGACCGGGCACGGTTTTGGTGTCGGTTGCGGCAACAGCCTCAATCCCCTCGCCCTTGGCACGCGTCAAAATCGCGCGCGCCAGCGGATGTGAGGAGCGGGTCTCGAGCGCGGCGGCAGCGGCTAGAAGATCGGCCTCGCTCATGTCTTTGAGCGCCACGATGTCGGATATTTCCGGCGCGCCTTCGGTGATGGTGCCGGTTTTATCAAGCGCCAGCGCGGTGATCTTGCCCGGCACCTCGATATAAGCGCCGCCCTTGATCAGCACGCCCTGTCGCGCCGACGAGGCGAGGGCCGCGACGATCGAAACCGGGGTCGAGATCACCAATGCGCAGGGGCAGCCGATGACCAAAAGCACCAGCGCGTTATAAAACCAATAGGCCCACGCGCCGCCAAAAAACAGCGGCGGCACAATGGCGATGGCGATGGCCAGCAACAAGACGCCGGGGGTGTAGATGCGCGCGAATTTGGCCACCCATTGCTCGACCTCGGCGCGGCGCGAATGGGCGTCCTCGACCATGCGGATGATTTTCGCGAGCATGGTGTCAGAGGCCGGTTTGGTGGCGCGAATATGCAGCGTGCCTTCGCCATTGATGGTGCCGGCAAAAACCTCATCACCCGGTTCTTTGATCACCAGCGCGCTTTCGCCGGTGATCGGCGCTTGATCGACCCCGCCAATGCCCGAGACCACCTCGCCGTCAAGCGCGATGCGGTCGCCGCCGCGCACGATAAACACCGCGCCGGGCTGAACCTCGGCGGCGCGCATGTCGCTCTCGGTGCCATCGTCACTGAGCACGCGAACAGTCGGGGGCGCGAGATCAAGCAGGGCAGCGACGGCATTGCGCGCACGCCCCACGCTCCAACTTTCAAGGTAAAGCGAGAGCGAGAAAAAGAACGCTACGGTCGCGGCCTCGAAATAAACCCCAAGCCCGAGCGCGCCGGCAACCGCGATCACCATCAGCAAGTTCATGTCAGGCGAAAGGCGCCGCGCCGAGGCCCATGCTTTGGGGGCAACCAGCCAAACGCCAAACAAAATACCCGCCAGAAACAGCGCACTTTCAGGCAGCGGCATCGGGGTTTGGCCGTGGCCGGAAAACAGCCGCACCGCGCCGCCAAGACCGGACTCATAGATATGGTAGAGAAATCCCAAGGCCCAAAAGCCCCCGCTCAGCGCCGCAAACAAGCCCTGACGACGCAGATGCGCGGTCTGATCGGCCTTGGCGCTGTCGGCATTCCACGGTGTGGCCTGCATGCCGGTGGTGGCGACCAGCTTGGCGATTTTGTCGCTGGAAACGGCGCTCGCACCTTCGGCGACCACCATCCGGCCATTGATCACGTCAAAGCTGAGATGCTCGGTTCCGCCAAGCGTAGGGCCAAGAACACGATTGAGAATCGCCACCTCTTCGGCGCAATCCAGCCCGCTTACGCGAAAGCTGCGGCCAGTATCGAGATCGGCGGAACTGAGCGAGCCGAGGTCGCCGCACATAGCGTCCCCTGTGGGGCCACAGCAGGTTCCAGTGCCGGTTTCCCCATGTTTTTCGTTATGTTCATGACTATGAACGTGGTCATGGGAATGGGCGTGTCGGGGGGCGGTATCTTGCATGCTGCGAGCCTTTGATGTTGATTCGCATGCAACATAAGACCTCCAGTCCCTAGAGGTTCAAGGGGTTTAGGCGGTCGCCCTCAATCTATTTTCCAACACGCCTTTCAGGCAAGCCGCGACCTCACGCCGCCTTGCCGGTTTGCGCCCAATCAAGGCCGGTGACGGTGGCCGATGCCAGCAACTCCTCGGCGAATTTGCGTGATGCCACGACCCATGCGCGTTTCTCCAGCGCCAAGCGCAGAGTGGGCAACGCCGCCTTAAACGGCAGTTCGGCCCCATCGGCGCGCTCGTGCATATAGATGATGTGAAAACCGTAGCGTGTCTCCAGCGGCTCGGGGTA
>CAYPUW010000210.1:0-4610 GCA_964413925.1 uncultured Rhodobacter sp.
GTTCAGAAGAAAAAAACACCCCCTCCCAAAGAAGACTTCAGATGGAAAAAACATCATCTCAGAAAACCGGGCATGGGTGAGGTTTTGATGTGAGCTGTTGTGGCCGCGGCCTCGCGCAGCATTCGTGCATTATTGGGATAAAGCGCGCCCGCCTTGGCGTTGACAACCGCGTCGCCCAGAACCGGGCGGTGAAACTGCGTGGTGGTCAGGGTGGTGCTGGCCGAGGCCTCAGCCATCGGATATTCCTCAAGGCAGATTGCAAATCCGGTCACGTCTTTGAGCGGCACAATCCCCGCCATGCCGCTGTCGATGCCCCAATACATCGGACGAATATAAACGCCAGCACCCTTTTGAAACAGCTCAAGCCCTTCCAGCACCAAGGCCAAAATCTCCTCGGGCGTTTGCGTCGGCGTGATCCCCAGTGCGTCCGCCGAGCGGTTGACCCGCTGGCAATGGGCCAACAAATCGGGCGTTAACCCGTCAAACAGCCGCGCCCCGTCAAACACGGTCGAACCGAGCCAAGAGCCGTGATCGGCGGCGCGCATGATCGGCACATTGCCCTTGCGCCACGTGCCTTCAAAATAGGTGCGGATATTGCTGCTGATCGCCATGACATATTCCTGAGATGGGTGGAGTTTGCCGCATCTAATCACCCGTTAACAAGAGTGTCCAGAGGGGGCGGGTTTCGGTGCTTGTTCCGGCGCGCGTCTACACCTGCCGCGAGCGCACCATGCCAACAATGTCATAAACCTCGGCCAAGATCGGATCGGCAATTGCCGCTGCGCGCTCGGCACCGTCGCCCAGCAAGCGGTCAATCTCGGTCACATCGTTCATCAGCCGCGCCATCTCGGCGCTGATGGGGGCGAGCTTGGCCACGGCCAGTTCGGCCAATTCCGGCTTGAACTGGCCAAACTGTTGCCCCGCATGATCCGCAATCACCTTATCGGCGCTTTCGCCTGAAAGACCTGCATAGATATTGATCAGGTTGCGCGCCTCGGCACGATCTTTCAGCGCCTCCAGATTATCGGGCAGGGGATCGGGATCGGTCTTGGCCTTGCGAATTTTCTTGGCAATCGTATCTGCGTCATCGGTCAGGTTGATCCGGCTCATGTCAGACGGGTCGGATTTGGACATTTTCTTGGTGCCGTCACGCAACGACATCACCCGCGTCCCCACTCCTTTAATCACCGGCTCGGTGATGGGAAAGAAATCGACCTTGAAGTCATTGTTGAACTTGGCGGCGATATCGCGCGTCAGCTCCAGATGCTGTTTTTGATCCTCGCCAACCGGCACATGAGTGGCGCGGTAAGCCAGAATATCGGCAGCCATCAGGTTGGGATAAGCGAACAATCCCACGCTCGCCGCCTCGCGGTTTTTACCGGCCTTGTCTTTGAATTGGGTCATGCGATTGAGCCAGCCCATGCGCGCCACACAGTTAAAAATCCAGCCAAGCTCGGCATGGGCGGCGACTTGCGACTGGTTGAACAGGATCGATTTTTTCGGATCAAGACCCGAGGCGATAAACCCGGCGGCAAGCTCGCGTGTCGCGCGTTTTAGATCACTTGGCTCTTGCCATGTGGTGATCGCGTGCAAATCGACCATGCAATAAATGGTCTCGATGCCGCTATCTTGCATCTCGACAAAGCGTTTGACCGCGCCCAGATAATTGCCAAGCGTCAGGTTGCCGGTCGGCTGGATGCCGGAAAAGACGCGCGGGGTGTGGGCGGTTGCCGTTTTGGACCCTTCTTTAGGCTCTGGCATGACGGTCTCCTGACTGGACTAAAGCTTTGGCGTGCCTTATCGCTTGCGGCTCAAACCCCGTCAACCATGGAACGCGCCCGGATGTTTAACGACGATCACAATGCCTCGCCAATCAACCCGCTGCCGCCGGTTGTCATCCTTTTTTGCGTGGCAATCGCCGGGATCGAGCTGGTGTTTCAAGCCGCCGAAAACGGCGTTCTTGGCGGCGCTATGTCGATTGGTTGGCGCATGGATGCGATCCGCTCTTATGGCTATTTCAACAGCGTTCTAAGCTGGATGATCCAAACCGGCCGCACCCCGCCCGAGCATCTGTTGCGGTTCATAAGCTATCCGTTCGTGCATGCGGGTCTGAGCCACGCGGTTTTCGCCGTGGTGTTCATTCTGGCGATTGGTAAAATGGTCGCCGAGGCGTTCTCGACGCTGGCCTTTGTGCTGATCTTTTTCGCCAGCTCAATCGCGGGCGCACTGGCCTATTCGCTGGTCACAACAGATGTGCCGTTGATCGGGGCCTATCCGCCGGTTTACGGCCTGATCGGCGCGATGACTTTCATGTTATGGGTGCGCGCCAAGGTCGAAGGTAACTCGCAAGCGCGGGCGTTTTCGCTGATCGCGGCCCTTTTGGGCATTCAACTGGTGTTCAAGCTGATTTTCGGCGGCGGCAGCGACTGGATCGCCGATCTCGCCGGTTTCGCCACCGGGTTTTTGCTGTCCTTCGTGCTGGCCCCTAACGGTTATCAGCGGGTTTTGCGCGCGTTGGAGCGGGTGCGACGGCGCGGCTAACGGGTCTCAAAGATCGAGAGATTTGTACCCTCGTCCCATTACCCATGAAACGCCGCCACGGTTTTCAAACTTGAGAACCCGTAAAGCGCCTCAAAGCCCTTTTCGCGGCCATGCCCCGACTTGCCGACCCCGCCAAACGGCAGCTCAACCCCGCCGCCAGCGCCGTAATTGTTGATAAACACCTGCCCCGCCTGCAAGGCCTTGGCTAGTCGCATTTGCCGCGCGCCATTGCTGCTCCAGATCGCGGCGACAAGACCAAAATCGGTACCGTTGGCAATGGCGATCGCCTCTTCCTCGTCGTCAAACGCAATGACCACCTGCACCGGGCCGAAAATCTCGTCTTGGGCCAAAATATGATCAGGCGTGACCCCTGCCAGCAACGTCGGCTCTACATAATAACCGCGCTGCGGCGCATCGGCGATAATCTGTCCCCTTGCCGCCACCTCCAAATCGCTCCCCTTGGCCAAAAAACTCTCGACCACGGTTTTTTGCTTGGCTGAAATCAGCGGTCCCACATCCAGATCATGCGTGGCAGGCCCAACCCGCAACGCCTCGTAGCGTTTGGCCATGCGCGCCAGCACCTCGTCATACCGCGAACGCTGCACCAATATCCGCGACGAGGCCGAGCAGGTTTGCCCGGCGTTCTGTATCCCCGCATTGACCAAAAAGGGCAACGCAGCCTCAAGATCGGCATCCTCAAACACCAGTTGCGGCGACTTGCCGCCCAGTTCCAGCGTTACTGGCACGACATTTTTCGCCGCCGCACCCTGAATGAGACGCCCCACCGGAACCGAGCCGGTAAACGAGAGATGCTGCACGCCGCAATGCGAGGCCAAGGCCGCACCCGCCTCGCTCCCCAAACCCGGCACCACGTTGAGCGCACCTTTGGGTAGACCGGCCTCCTCGGCAATAGCGGCAAAAGCCAGCGCCGTGAGGCAGGCCTCTTCCGCCGGTTTCAGCACACAAGCATTGCCCATGGCCAGCGCTGCCCCGACCGAACGGCCAATGATTTGCATGGGGTAATTCCACGGCACGATATGGCCCGTGACCCCGTGCGGTTCGCGCAGCGTGTAAACCGTGTAGCCGTCCAGATAGGGGATGGTTTCGCCCATGATCTTGTCGGCAGCCCCGCCGTAAAACTCCAGATACCGCGCCAGCGCGCGCGCATCATTTCGCGCCTGCGTCAGGGGCTTGCCCACATCGGCGGCCTCGATCTCGGTCAGGGCATCCTGATATTTCAGCACCAACTGACCCATGCGCGCCAGCAGACGCCCACGCTCAAACGCAGGCAATCGCCCCCATTCGCCCGCCCGCGCGGCAGTTGCGGCAGTCACGGCGGCATCAATATCGGCGGCCTGACCTCGGGCAATCTGGCCGATCTCGCAACCATCCGAGGGGTTCTCGACCGCCAGATATTCGCCTTTGAGCGGCGCGCACCACCGCCCGTCGATATAACAGCTTGATTGCTCAAACCACACCGCATCAAGTTTCATATCCTGTCTCTCCATCAAGGGGTGTCGCCGTCTTCATACGCCTGCCCCAAATGAAGAACAATCGAGTTTGATTTTTGCGCCCGGCGGCGTAAACAAAGCGGTAGGCACTGGCGTCGCCATATGAGCCTCGACCAAACGCGCAAGAGCGCCACCCCAAGGCCCTGCGTGACTTTTGTTGTCTTTGACAAGGCTCGCTGGAGTTGTCGTATGTAACGAAGTTCGGAGCAAGGGGACGCAGGTCAAATCCAATACCTGATCGAAACCGTCAGATGACCGGCTGGAGCGCTTCTTGCCATTGGTATGAGGGGGGGAATCCGCTGCCAGCCATTGCGAATCACACAATTCTATCGAAGTCGGATATCCGTTTTGCAAAATACCTAATTCGGTTCCCGCGACGTGAAAAATACTCCGGAGGCGCGGCTGGTATCACCGAAGCTCCAAGAGGCATTTTCATATCTGCAAAAGTAGCGACTTGCTTGTAAGATCGCCTTGGCGGTCTCGACCCACGCAATAAAGTCTCGAGCTAAATTATTCACACGAGCTAAGTCTTCGGGGAAAAATGTTAGTTCTATAAAT
>CAYPUW010000211.1:0-2401 GCA_964413925.1 uncultured Rhodobacter sp.
GGTTTTCCTCTGGCCTTTGGCCAATTGGCACGCTGGGCTGGCCCGAGGAAACGGCGGAGCTGGAAAAATACTTTCCGACCGATGTGCTTATTACCGGCTTTGACATCATCTTTTTCTGGGTTGCGCGGATGATGATGATGCAACTGGCTGTGGTCGATCAGATCCCGTTTCACACCGTCTATGTCCATGCGCTGGTGCGCGACGAGAAGGGCAAGAAGATGTCCAAATCAACCGGCAACGTGATGGACCCGTTGGAGCTGATTGACGAATATGGCACCGATGCGGTGCGCTTTACCCTGACCGCAATGGCGGCGATGGGGCGCGATTTGAAGCTGTCGACGCAACGCATCGCCGGCTATCGCAACTTTGGCACCAAAATCTGGAACGCGGCGCGGTTTGCCGAGATGAATGATTGCAAACCGAGTGCGGATTTTGATCCCAAAGCCGTCAGTCAGACGGTTAATAAGTGGATCATTGGCGAAACTGCGCGGGCGCGCGAGGCGGTTGACGCGGCTCTGTCGCAATATAGGTTCAATGATGCGGCCAACGCGCTGTATGCCTATGTCTGGGGCAAGGTTTGTGATTGGTATGTGGAACTGTCCAAGCCGCTATTTCAGGGCGATGATGCCGCCGCCAAGGCCGAAACGCAGGCGACGATGGCGTGGACGATTGACCAGTGCCTGATCTTGTTGCACCCGATCATGCCTTATGTGACAGAGCAGCTTTGGGGCGATATTGCTCCGCGCGCGCGTATGTTGATCCACGGCGACTGGCCCGAATATTGCGTGGCCGATCTGGTGGATAATGCCGCCGATATCGAGATGAACTGGGTGGTGAACCTGATCGAGCAAGTGCGCTCGGTGCGCGCCTCGATGCATGTGCCTGCGGGCGCGCGCATTGATATGGTCGAGTTGGGGTTGAACGCCGAGGCGCAGGCCGCGCTGGCTGGAAACTTGTCGATGATCAAGCGGCTCGCGCGGATTGAGAATGTCACTGTGGCGACCGAGGCCCCAAAAGGGGCGGTGACAATCGCGGTTGATGGGGGGACTTTTTGTTTGCCGCTGGCGGATGTGATTGATGTTGCTGGTGAGCAGGCTCGGCTGCAAAAGGCGCTCGACAAGCTTGGCCGCGAGGCGGGCGGGATTGGCGGCAAGCTGGCCAACGAGAAGTTCTTGGCCAAGGCCCCAGTATCGGTGGTTGAGGAAAACCGCGCGCGTCTGGTGGTGATCGAGGATGAAACCCAAAAGCTGTCGGCGGCGATGGCGCGGTTGAACGAACTGGCGTGAACTTTTTGGAAAAAATGCCTTCGGCGAGGATATTTTAACCAACTGGAAACTATTACCGGTCTAGCCTCTTAACACGGTACAGGCGGGGACGCCGATGACCGTCCAAGTGGAAGAAACCCTGCTCTCGGTCTGATCCGGGGCAGGGCCTCGGGGTTTTACGCGGATTTTACAAAGATCGGCCTTGCTGCGAGAGGGCCAATTCGGTTAATTCTGGACCTATGACAGAGCCTAGATACACCCCGCTTGTTGCCTCATTGCCGTCAACCGTTCCCTTCGTTGGACCCGAAACCCAAGAGCGTGAAAGGGGGGGCGAGTTTGCCGCGCGTTTAGGCGCCAACGAGAACGTGTTTGGCCCGTCGCCACGGGCGATCCGGGCAATGAAAATCGCCACGCCAGATATCTGGAAATACGGTGATCCCGAGAACTACGACCTGAAGCATGCGCTCGCAGCGCATCATGATCTGCCACCCGAAAATATCGTCGTTGGCGAGGGCATTGACGGCTTGCTCGGCTATCTGGTGCGCATGTTGATCGAACCGGGGGATGCGGTCGTGACTTCGCTTGGGGGTTATCCGACCTTCAGTTTTCATGTGAGGGGCTATGGCGGAAATCTGATCGAGGTGCCTTACAAGGGTGATTATGAGGATCCGGTTGCGCTGATTGAAAAGGCGGGCGAGGTCGGGGCCAAGCTGATTTACCTTGCCAATCCCGACAATCCAATGGGCACCAGCCACCCGCAATCGGTGATTTCGGCGGTGATTGACGCGGTTCCAGATGGCGCGCTTTTGGTGCTAGACGAGGCCTATATCGAGTTCGCGCCAGAGAGCACGGCTCCGGGGTTTGATATCAGCCGCGATAACGTCATTAGATTTCGCACATTCTCCAAAGCCTATGGAATGGCGGGCGCGCGCGTCGGTTATGGGATTGCCGCCGCCGATCTGGCTCAGTCTTTTGATAAAATACGCAACCATTTTGGCATGAACCGGGTCTCGCAGGCGGGCGCGTTGGAGGCGCTTGCTGATCAAAAATATCTCGCTCAAACCATTGCTTCGGTTGCTAAGGCACGCGTCAGAATTGGCCAGATTGCGGCGACGAGCGGTTTGACTGTTGTGCCG
>CAYPUW010000211.1:2501-4565 GCA_964413925.1 uncultured Rhodobacter sp.
GCGCGCATTGCTGTCAATTTCGTGGTTAATTACGAGGAGGGCGGCGAGAACAATATCCTGCACGGCGATGCCGCCTCAGAGGCGTTTTTGTCAGAGATCGTCGGGGCCGAGGCGTGGCTTGGTCAGCGGCATATGAATATGGAGTCGATCTATGAGTTTGGCTCGCGTGCCGGATTTTGGCGGCTTCACCGGATGTTTTCAGCGCGCAATATGCCCCTGACGGTGTTCGGCGTGGCACTGGCGCTGGAGCGTAATCCGCAAGCGGTCGCGGCCATGAAGGATGCGGATTGGGAAATCGCGACCCATGGTTTGAAATGGGTTGATTATCGCAACGTTCCCGCGAGTGTCGAGCGCGAGCATATTGCCGAGGCGATCCGTATTCACACCGAGGTCACCGGCGCGGCGCCGCTTGGGATGTATCAAGGGCGCAGTTCCGAAAACACGCTGGATCTGACCATGGAGGCGGGGTTTGAATATACCGCCGACAGCTATGCCGACGAGTTGCCCTACTATGTTAAAGGGCCGGATGGGCCGTTTTTGACGGTGCCTTATACGCTTGATGTGAACGACATGCGGTTTGCCTCGCCGCAAGGGTTTAACTCGGGTGATCAGTTCTTTACCTATTTGAAAGATAGTTTTGATACGCTTTATGGTGAGGGAGAGCGAATGCTGTCGGTTGGCCTTCATTGTCGACTGGTTGGGCGACCCGGTCGTGCGGCGGCGTTGGGGCGGTTTTTGGATTATGTGCAGGGTCACAAGGATGTGTGGGTCACTCGCCGCATAGATATTGCGCGGCATTGGCGGGCGGTTCATCCGGCGTGATGGGCGGCATGCCTTGACCGCGCGCCGCGAGAGGCCCTATCTGTTTGAGACCATGAAAAGCGGGGCTTTATGAGCGATAAATCTTACTATTCACCCGAAGGCGGCTTGCCAGCGCAAACCGATCTGATGACAGGGCGCGCGATTTTTACCGAGGCATATGCGGTTATTCCAAAGGGTGTTATGCGCGACATTGTGACGTCATCATTGCCACATTGGGCGGGGACTCGGGCGTGGATATTGGCGCGACCTCTCAGCGGATTTGCCGAGACATTTGCGCAATATATTGTCGAGCTTGCCCCCAATGGCGGCTCGGATATGCCGGAGCCGGATATTGGTGGCGAGGCGGTTTTATTCGTGGTTTCAGGCGAGATCACGCTGAACCTTGGCGGCAATACCCACGTTATGGGCGCGGGCGGATATGCCTATATTCCGCCGGGTCAGAAATGGCGTTTGCGAAACAACGGCGATGTGAGCGCCAGTTTTCACTGGATCAGAAAGGCGTATGAACCAGTTGACGGTATTGATATTCCCGACGCTTTTGTCACCAGTGATCAGGCTGTCGAGGCGGTCTTTATGCCCGATACAGACGGGCGCTGGGCCACCACGCGGTTCACGGATGCGAGCGATATGCGCCATGATATGCAGGTTAATATCGTAACATTCCAACCGGGTGGCGTGATCCCGTTTGAGGAAACCCATGTGATGGAACATGGCCTTTACGTTTTGCAGGGCAAGGCGGTTTATAAGCTCAATGAGGATTGGGTCGAGGTCGAGGCCGGTGATTTCATGTGGTTGCGCGCCTATTGCCCGCAAGCCTGTTATGCGGCAGGGCCGGAACCGTTTCGCTATTTGCTTTACAAAGACATTAACCGGCACCCGTCCTTGAGGCTTAGATGAGTATGGCCTTGAAGGCAGAGCCGCTAACGCGTGCCGCATTCGCGCCTTACGGCTCGATAATCGAGGCTGATCTCGCGACCGCGTTTGAGATAAATGACGGCTTCACCACGCGGTTTCATGGGCTGGCCGAGGCTCAAAGCGACGCGCTGGTGATCCTGTCGATCTTTCGGGGCCGACCTCGGCCGCTCAGCGTGGCGATGTTGGAGCGTCACCCGCATGGCTCGCAAGCTTTTATGCCGCTTGGCGCCAAGCCGTGGTTGGCGGTTGTGGCGTCGGAACCAACGCTAAAGGCCTGTCGTCTGTTTGTGGTTAATGGCGGGCAGGGGCTGCAATACGGGCGCGGTG
>CAYPUW010000212.1:0-4561 GCA_964413925.1 uncultured Rhodobacter sp.
GATAACTATCAGCAGCCACAACAGGCCGACCAGATATCCGTTGATGACATCGGACAGATAGTGCTCGTTGAGATAAATTTGGCTGAGACCGATAATAAACGCCACCGTCGCGCCAACAAGCGTTGCCGTGAGCGAGCCAAGAAAGCGACCTCGCCACAGGATATAGGCCAGCATGCCATAAAACGCGACCGCGATCGCGGCGTGATCCGAGGGATAGCTGCTGCTGGTCTCGACAAAATAGGCCAGTTCCGGGCGGGGCCGGTTGAAAATCTCTTTGAGTACGGCCACCAGAGCAATGTTTCCAAGTAGCGCCACGCTCAGCGCAAGCGCCAGTGAGAAACGTGTGCGCAACAGCAACGCGCTGATAACGGCGGCGTAAAGAAGGGCCACCAGTTTCCAGTCGCCAAGCGTCGAGATATGGCTGAAAACCTGCAACAGCCATGGGGTCCAGAACCCGTGAGCCAGTTCTGCCAAGCGTAAATCGGTCTTGATGATCGGATTGGCCATCAGAAAATCAAAAGCGGCAGCGAACCAGACCAGCAGCACATACGCAAATGTCACGCCAAGCAGGGTGGCCGTAAGCCCCTGAAACCTGCCGGTCTCAAACCTGCTGGCAAGAAAACCGGCCAGTCTGGGATGTTGCTCGGCCCAAATGCGCACATCCGGGTTATCGCCGATTGCGCGCATCATCGAGCGTAGAACCGACCACACAAACGGCAGCGCGCGCTCAATTCTGAGGACCAGATACCACAGAACCCCCAGAGCGGCGACAGCGATGACCCCGAAGACAACTTCGCGCGTGGTTAATGGACCCAGTTGCGAAAACACATCGCCAAGGAAAAACCCGAATGCCAGTTGCGCCAAAGCATAGGGCACCGAGGCAATCGCGTTCCAGATGACGAATTTCTTGCGATCCATATTGGCCAGGGCGGCGGCAAAGGGAACAAGTCCCGAAACCGGACCCAGAAAGCGACCGATGACAAGGCTTGCGCCACCGTGACGGCGAAACAAGCGCTCGGCCCGCGCGAAATGTTTCCATCTCGTCGGCTCCCACCGCTTCTTCAGCCCGCGCGAGGCCCAGATGCCGGTCCAGTAACTGACCTCGCCGCCCAGAAACGAGCCAATCGCCACAAACCACGCCAAATCAAAGAAATCCAGCACGCCGCTCTGAACAAGAACGCCGCCGGCCTCGACAATAAGGGTGCCGGGAATCAATATTCCGGTCAAAAAAAACGCTTCAAGCATCGAAGACAGGCCGATAATCCAATAGGACCACAGGCCAAGCGATTGCAACGAAGGCAAAATCTGGTCGAGATGCATTGGTGTGTTATCTCCTGCGGCGCGCGGGTATCGGCTCGTCCCCCCGCGTCGTCGACAGCTATCCCGTCCACTGCGCGGCCTGTCAACCCGTAGGGGTCAAACGCGCAGGGGAATCCTTCGGCCGACGGGCGGATGCAAGCCACTTTGCACATTGAAAGGGCGGTTAGGTGACCGGACAGGAACCACTCCTCTCCAGTTCCACACCATGCGCGGTATGTGGAAGGTGGATATATCAGCTGTGGTTCGCGATACGGTGCTGCGCGCCAACATTGATACCTAACGGTATTTCGATTGATCTCTATCAATATGGTTATTGATAGAGATCAATGATGACTGCTCAAATACATGGCAAGTAAGACGCAGTTTTTTTGAGGTTTCCAGATGACTTATCAAGCAAGTCAGGAATGTCTCGTTGAGAAAGGCCGCTGTGGCTTTTTAAGACGTAATAAAATCGACGAGCACGCGTGGGCTGTTTGGTCGTCACATCAACTTGAGCGTGTTGCTCAGATCGCCTTGAGTATGGAGTATTAAAATGCACACGAAATTCGCAATCCTGTCCGTCCTTCCTATTTGTTTATTGCCGCTTGCGGCATTTGCGCAGGGACCAACGGTAAACGTCGGGGTCGACCTTACGTCAAACTATGTTGACGAGGGCGCGACCGTTTCCAACAACCAACCCGCTATTCAGCCGCATATCGAGCTTAGCTCGGGGATTTTCTATGGCGGGCTGTGGTTCTCCAATATTGTTTCAGGCGCAGATACAATGGAAAGCGATGTCTATTTCGGCGTCACCGGCGATATTGGCGGCGGCTCAAACGGGCTTTCCTATGACGTTAGCTACAAACGCGTTTATTTCAACTCGACCGGCGATCAGGGTGGTGGTCTTGAAGCCAATATCAGCTACGCGCCGTCCGATCCGTTATCGCTTGGCGTGACGTTCAAGAACGACCTGATCGGGGGACCAATGGGGATCGAGTTGGGCGCAGAATACTCTTTTGCAAACGGCTTGGGCCTTAGCGTCGAAGCCGGGCGCTCCCTAGCATCCGGTTCAGCCGCGTTCTGGACTGTGGCGGTTGCTAAAGATATTACCGACAATGCGTCATTCGAAGTCGCCTATCACGACACTGAAACGACCTCGCCGCTTTACACAGCTACGCTTTCGTTCGCGACTGACCTCAATCGGATGCTTGAGAAATAACCGGTTGAGCGCCTCTTTGGGGCCAACCGAGCATAGGTGCACCTGTGATATGAAAAAAGGGGGCCGGGTCACTGGCCCCTTTTAGCCCAATGCGTAGGCTTGTCTTAAGACTTTCGCAGGGTCTCACTCTGGCAATCTCGCTATGAACCCCCAAATCAATGGTATAGGCTTTGCCCAAGCGCCTCCTCGCCTTGGTGCGTGCCGGTTTGCTTGTGCGCTCAGCCGGGCTGAAGGAAGGGTAGGACAGATGGGCTATCAAACGCCGGACGACAAGCAGGGGTTGCAGACTCGTGCTCGTCTGGACCATACGCTGGTCTCCGATCGAAAGGCCTTTTTAGGCTTTTTGATAAAGCGTCTTGGCAACACCGCCGACGCCGAGGACGTGTTGCAGGATTTCTGTATTCGCGTATTGGCTCGCAAGGATCAACTGCGCGATGCCGAGCGGATGGATGCCTGGCTTTATTCGATCTTGCGCTCGTCGCTGAACGATTTCTACCGTAAAGTCGGCCGACGCGAGCGGCTGGGCGATGCCTATGCCAAGGAGTCAAAAGACACGCCGGCCTCTGTTGACGAATTGGAAGCTTTTGCCCAAATCTGCGCTTGCGTGCAGGAATTGATGCCCGAGTTGCGCTTGGCCGATGCCGATCTCATCCGCATGATCGACATCGAGGAAGGCAGCCGAAAATCCGTTGCTGCCGGTCTGGGAGTGGCCCCAGGGACGCTCGCTGTGCGGCTTCACCGGGCGCGGATTGCCTTGCGTGACCGGTTGTTGGGCCATTGCGGATATTGCTGTGAGGACGATTTCAAAGATTGTTCTTGCGCATCAAGCAAAGAGACCGCGTCGTGACCTTAAGACTCTGGCGAAAAATCCTGTAACGGTTTCGCTGTTTGGGCGTCTACATCTATAGAGGTGCCTTGCGGGCGGAAAATCCGGCAGGCGCAGCGATTTTCTTACCATCACACCAAACCCAAACCCAATGAAATCGATAGGAGACAATGAAATGTTAGTAGAGAACGAACACAGGGCATCCCAAGCCTCGGGCGAAACCGTATATACCTGCCCCATGCACCCAGAGGTGCAAAGCGCCGAGCCGGGAAACTGCCCTAAATGCGGCATGGTCCTCACCCCCAAAAGCGAGACAGGCGACGCCGGGCACAAGCACGAAGCCAGCGACGAGGCCAGCGGTGGATGCTGCGGCGGGAGCTCGCATAAACACGACGACAAGGCCGCGGGTGGCGGGTGTTGTGGCGGTCATAAGCACGAACACGCGCATCAATAGCCCTGCGCGTAGGCGAGCCTACCTTTTTCCCCGATCCGATCGAGACCCGCGTGATCCAGACCCGCCCCTGCGGACGAGGGCGCATTGGTGTATCCGGCAAGGATCGGGGGATGGCTGGCTACCCCAACCAATACGACCTGAACGGGTCTCAACATCCGGGACACGTCGATTGACGTGGCCCGCTTATATTATGCGGTAAGACATCCGCGTGCCTCAGTCCGTACGCCTGCGTCCGGTGCCGGCAATATCGTTTTGCACCATCGGCATCCGCCGACCTTGAGGGTTAGCCGGATATAAACAACCGCCAGCCCGCTCTGGCAAAAAAAGCTTGCATGCAGCAAGATAGAACACCCACATTCGGTAATGACGCGCGCCCTAAAAGGCGTTCGCTTGGTCGCGATTGGCCAGAAAGCGCGCCCGTCATGCTTTGAGTGTTTCGCCGGAATGACGTTGCAGAACCACGATATCAGCGGCAATCAGGTCGCTTCTTTGGGCTGTCGGCATGACTTTGACGGCGACGGGATGTGACGCTGGCATTGTTGTCAGTTACGCCATGCGCCTTTCTGATCTTTCAGCGTTAATTCTGTAGCTCAACGCTCCTTGCGGGGCGTGGGCGGGATGCTCGTGGGCTCGGTCTTTTCGCCCGACGTTTTTTCGCCCGACGCCGTGGCCCCGTCATCACGCGGTTGGTTTGTGTCATGGCTGTGGCCCCCTTGTTGGTGTCCGCGCTGGCCACTATTCCCGTGACCTCCACCGCCGTGAC
>CAYPUW010000213.1:0-4542 GCA_964413925.1 uncultured Rhodobacter sp.
ATTCATATCGCAGCGCCTCCACCGGGTTCATACGCGCGGCCCGGCGCGCCGGAAAAATGGTGGCGCCGAACGACAACACCAACGCAAGTATCACGGCATTTAACACGTCCCAAAGCTCCAGGCGCGCCGGAAGTTGCGACAAGTATCGCACTGAAGGGTCCCAAAGACCACCGCCTAACATCCAGTTAATAAAAGAGAAAATAGGATCTATATAGATCGCGAATAGGCTCCCAGAGATTACCCCCAGCGCGGTTCCAACAACTCCGATTGACGCTCCGACGATGAAGAATATTCTCAATATCGACCCTTCGCTCAGCCCCATCGTGCGCAATATTCCGATATCACTCCCCTTGTTTTTCACCAGCATGATCAGGCCGGAAACGATGTTCATGGTGGCAATCAGCACCAGTATCGACAAGATAATGAACATCACGTTATCTTCGGTTTTGAGCGCGCGCAAAAAACTGCCGGAGGCGTCTCGCCACGTCCAAATCACCGCGCGACCACCGGCGGCGGCGATGATTGGCACCACGTAATTATCCACAGCATCAGGATTTTCTACGCTAATTTCGATCTCGTCAGCCGTGCCTTCACGGTTAAAATAGCTCTGCGCCTCGGCCAGAGGCATGTAAACGCGGGTGCGGTCGATGTCGTAGCGGCCGACCGAAAACACGTAAACCACCTTGTAACTTTTGATGCGAGGGGCTGTCCCAAACGCGGTTTTCACCCCGTCCGGCGAGATGATTTTGATGCGGTCCCCGGCCATCACCCCAAGTTCCTGCGCGACACCAGAACCGATGGCGACACCATCCTCAAACTTGGAAATATCGCCAGAACTGCTCTCGGGATGGATGATCAGCGGCAGGGTCATCAAATCAGACAAACGCTCGCCAAACACTTCGATCCCCGCGTTTCGCCCCGAGGCCGAAGCCATCAATTGGCCGCGTACAACCGGAGCCGCGCGCGTCACCCCCGGAACCGCCGCGACCTTGCGCGCAAGGTCGTCGTAATTCTTTATAGCGCGCGTCAATCGCCCCTGCGCGTCAGTGTAAGAGCTGGAATAAAGCGTCACATGCGCGTTGGCACCAAGGATTGTTTGCACGAATTCATAACGAAAACCTGAGCGAACTGCCAAGGTTGCAATCAGCGCAAAAACCGCCAATGTGATCCCCAACAGCGATATAACCGTCATAACGCTGACCCCGCCTTCGCGGCGGCGAGCGCGCAAATAGCGCCACGCAATCATCCATTCAAATGCGGCAAAAGGGATGGTGCGACCGGACATAGTTGGATGCTCCTTTGGCTCGGCTCACACCGCCGTTAACTTATATTTTCGCGTATATTTCCACCAGGCGAGCGATGGCATCTTCTGGCTTAAGCTCTTGACTTTCACCAGTTTTTCGACTCGTTAGCTCGACAATTCCGTTTTTGAGACCACGCGGTCCAACCGTAATCCTCCATGGCAATCCGATCAGATCCATGGTGGCAAATTTGGCCCCCGCGCGCTCTTTTCTATCGTCATATAACGGCTCGATCCCCTTGGCCGTCAGCGCGCGATAAAGCGCCTCGCAAGCCGCATCGGCGTCCGTATCGCCCTGCTTCAGGTTGACGATACCCACGTCAAACGGCGTGACGGATTCGGGCCAGATGATGCCGCGATCATCATGGCTGGCCTCGATAATCGCGCCAACCAGACGGCTGACGCCGATGCCGTGACTGCCCATGTGAACGGGCACGCGCTCGCCCTCGGCATTAACCACGTTTGCGTTCATGCTCTCAGAATATTTGGTGCCGAAATAAAAGATTTGCCCGACTTCAATCCCGCGAGAAGACATGCGCCGCGCCTCTGGCACTTTGGTAAAAGCCGCCTCATCATGGGTCTCATCGGTGCGAGCATATGGTGTCGTCCACTCTTGTTTGATCGCCGCGCATTGATCCCAATTATCATAGTCCACTTCGCGATCACCAAGCTTCAAATCAAGGATCGCGCTGTCGTAAAACACTTCGCTTTCGCCGGTATCCGCGAGCACCAAGAACTCATGGGTATCATCGCCGCCAATCGGGCCACTATCGGCGCGCATGGGAATCGCCTTCAGCCCCATCCGCTCGTAAGTGCGCAAATAGCTGACCATATGGCGGTTATAGGCGTGCATGGCCGAGGGCTGATCCACGTCAAAATTATAGCCGTCCTTCATGAAAAATTCGCGGCCACGCATCACCCCAAAACGAGGGCGTACCTCGTCGCGAAACTTCCACTGGATATGATAGAGGGTAAGCGGGAGTTGTTTATAAGAGGTTACCGAATTGCGGAAAATATCGGTAATCAGCTCTTCATTTGTTGGCCCGTAAAGCATATCGCGGCCATGTCGGTCGGTGACGCGCAACATCTCGTCGCCGTAATCTTCATAACGGCCACTTTCGCGCCACAGATCGGCCGATTGCAGGGTCGGCATCAGCATGGGGTTGTGGCCCGCGCGAATTTGCTCCTCATGCACGATATTTTCAAGCTTGCGCAGAACCTTAAAGCCCATGGGCAGCCACGAATAAATTCCGGCACTGGCTTGGCGAATCATACCCGCGCGCAACATCAAGCGATGGCTGACGATCTGCGCCTCGGCGGGGGTTTCTTTGAGGACAGGCAGAAAATATCGGCTAAGACGCATTGGGTTTATCGCTCCGGGACGGCTGGTTAAGTGCCAAATCCGTCTAGGGCATTGCCGCGCAGAGGGCAAGGCAGAGCGCTAGACGATGCTGACTTTTGTGGTGCATTCAAGTGAGCGCGACAGGCTTTCAAACCGGGTTTGAACCACCTCGCCAAAGAGATCCTTGGACGAGCGCGGCAACAACAACTCCAACACGCGCTCGCGGCGGTGAAGCTTAAGCTGCCCCATAAGTTGCACCGACGCGCCCGATAGCATGGCACCAAATCGCATGGCTTTGCCCAAAATCGCGGCATCCTTGCGCTCTTGCTCGCTGAGCAGTGCGATCACCGTTTCAAACCCGTTATCAGAGTTGTTGTTCTTGTAGCGATGCAGCAGCGCCATGCCCAAAAACACGCGGCCTGCATGGTCAAGACCGCCAAGATTGGCGCGGGTCGCGTTGTCAAAACACACTTCGGCGCGATAATCGGGATGCGCGCGCCACGTCACATCGTGCAAGAGGCAAGCCGCGCGGATCAGGCGTTTGCGCGCGGCATTCTCATGTGAGAACACGGGGCGCAAAAAATCAAACAAGACCTTGCCAAAGCCCGGATTTCGGGCCGAAGCGCGCTCCATATAAATGCATGCCTCGATCAACGGGTCGCGTTTGCGTAGGTTTTTAGGCATCTGTTCATAGAGCAGACCTTCGCGAATTCCATAGCTAGAGACCGCAATCTTACCGGGTGTAAACTCCGAGACTAACGCGCTCAGAACTTGCGAGGCCACCGGCACCAGCCGCAGTCTTTCAGTTGAGCTGCCGGTTAGCTCGCGCATTTCCGTCACGGATTTACTGTTGAGCCAATCCACAGTTTGAAGCGCCTCCTGAGGGGTCATGACATATTCATGCAGAACTTTTAGCGGGTAATTTCTCCGCTCCATATCCAGACGGGCAATCGCGCGCCACGAGCCACCGACAAGAAATAACGTGTTGTAATCTTTGTCCATTTTCTTGCGAAGCTGGGCAATTCCTCGGGAAATTTCTGCTGTTAGCTCGGCTTGAGTAGTGAACTGCGCCAGTTTCAGCGGACCGAGCGGCGAGGTCACGCAACGCTCCACTTCGCCACCTGAAATCTCGGCCAGTTCCATCGATGAGCCGCCAATATCGCACATCAGCCCTTTGGCACCGGGCCAACCCAAAAGCACACCTTGCGCGGAAAGTCGCGCCTCCTCCTTGCCACTGGCAACATTCAGGATCAGTCCGGTCTCGCGCGCGACTTCGGCGCAAAAATCCGGCCCGTCCGTCGCCTCGCGAACGGCGGCCGTTGCGACAGCAAATAGCGGGCCAGACTGCATGCCCTTGGCCAGCAGCACGAAGCGTTTTAGCGCAACCAGCGCACGCGCACGCCCTTTCGGATTAAGACGCCCAGTTTGCGCAACACCCGTGCCGAGGCCACACATGATCTTTTCGTTAAAGAAATACGCAGGCGAGCGCGCCGCCCCGTCAAACACAACCAGCCGCACCGAGTTTGAGCCAACATCAATCACGCCCAACCGCTCAAGCCGACGTTTGGCAGAATATTTGCGCAAGGGAAGCTCTGGCAGGCCGGTGAATTTTCTCTTGCCTGACACGATCACATATCCGGTTTTGTTGCTGTGAAACGACCCTATGGGAACCGGGACGAGCAGGCAATCGGTTGTTTTAATCGTCCGTATGGGTCAGTTCGGGGACGTCTTTTGCCCCGACAGAACCGCGACCTGACAGCGAGGGGTTCTCCATGAAAAAGCGGTGGCAGCTAAACAGTGACTGGCCGTCACGCGAGACATGACGCTCGTATCGACCATCGGCGCGCAGCACCCAGCTTTGCGCCTGATCGGCCAGATTGGCGGCCATGATCTGGCTCAT
>CAYPUW010000214.1:0-4528 GCA_964413925.1 uncultured Rhodobacter sp.
AATAATTCCCCGCCAAACCCGAGGTTGTGACATGGCTGTCCCAAAAAGTAAGATTACAAAATCCCGTCGTGGCCAGCGCCGGTCGCATGATGCCCTGATTGTGGACAATCCCAACGAGTGTACAAATTGCGGCGAGCTTAAGCGCCCGCACCATGTTTGCAGCGCCTGCGGTCATTACGACGACCGCGAAGTTGTTGCACAGGTTGATGACATCGATCTGGACGAAGACGCGGCGTAACTCGTCCTTGCGGGGGCAGTGACGCATGACGGCCCAGACCCAATCGACTGAAGTCTCAGACACTGGCTTTCGCGCCGGAACCGGGGTTGTGATCTCGGTCGATGCGATGGGCGGCGATCGTGGCCCGCAGGCGGTGGTTGCCGGTCTAGCCAGATCCGCGTCTATAAACCCGGATATCCGATTTGTGGTGCATGGCGACGAGCCTACCCTCACGCGCTTGATCGCCAAGCGGCGCGGACTGGGCAGTATTTGCCGAGTGGTTCATGCTGAAAAAATCGTCAGCATGGACGAAAAGCCCAGCCATGTTATGCGCCACGGCAAAGACACCAGCATGTGGGGCGCGATTGACTGTGTGCGCGATGGCTCCGCAACCGTGGCTGTGTCTTGTGGCAATACCGGCGCGTTGATGGCCGTTTCGATGATCCGCCTACGCAAAGCGCCGGGCGTGACCCGACCGGCAATTGCAATATTATGGCCATCGGCCTCCGCTCGTGGGTTTAACGTCATGCTTGACGTGGGCGCTGACGTTCGCGCCGACCCCGAGGATTTGCTGCGCTACGCGTTGATGGGATCGTCTTATGCGCGCAACGGGCTAAAGCTTGCGCGCCCGCGCGTGGGTATCCTTAATGTTGGTACAGAGGAGCATAAGGGCCGCGCAGGACTGAAAGAAGCATATGATCTCGTGGCCGCCGCCGCTCCGACCAACAAGTTCGAGTTCGTTGGATTCGTCGAAGGCGGCGATATCCCCTCGGCAGATGTTGACGTGATCGTGACCGACGGATTTACCGGCAATGTGGCCCTGAAAACCGCCGAAGGGACCGCCTCATTTGTGCGAAGCCTGCTGAAACAGGCGTTCAAACATACGCCGCTTTCGCGCATCGGCGCGCTGTTTGCGCTCACCTCGCTCAAACGCTTGAGCCGACGCATTGATCCGCGCCGCGTCAACGGCGGCGTCTTTCTTGGCCTCAACGGAACGGTGATAAAATCCCACGGCGACGCCGATGCGACCGGGGTTGCGGCAGCGATCAAGCTGGCGTTTCAACTGGCGCAAAGCGGGTTTTCAGAAAAGCTTGCCGCACGGGTTGCATCTGGTGTGCAAGGGCGCGAAGATGCGTGTTCGGCAAGTCCCGAAGAGTGATCCCAACAGATGAGCACAAGATGAACACAGTGCGCGCAATTGTCAGAGGTGTCGGCCATTATCTGCCCGAACGTGTTGTTCCCAATAGCGAATTTGAGGCGACACTCGACACCAGCGACGAGTGGATCAAGTCACGCTCGGGCATCAAGCGGCGACATTTTGCGGCCAAGGGAGAGTTGACCAGCGATTTGGCAATTCGCGCGGCAAAATGGGCGCTTGCGGACGCAAACCTGAATGCCGATCAGATCGACGCAATTATCGTCGCCACCTCGACACCGGACCAAACTTTTCCGTCAACCGCGACCAAAGTTCAGGCGGCTCTGGGGATGAATTCGGGTTTTGCCTTTGACGTTCAGGCGGTGTGCGCGGGCTTTGTCTATGCGCTGGCCAACGCCAATGCGTTGATTTTATCGGGTCAGGTCGAGCGGGTAATCGTGATCGGCGCCGAGACGTTTTCACGGCTGATGGATTGGAACGACCGCTCCACCTGCGTGTTGTTTGGCGATGGCGCGGGCGCTGTCGTTCTCGAGGCACAAACTGGCGACGGCACTCCAGAGGATCGTGGAATTCTTGCCACCGATCTTCATTCCGACGGGCGCTACAACAACCTTTTATATGTGGATGGCGGCGTTTCATCGACCCAAACCACCGGGGTTTTGAAAATGGAAGGCCGCGAGATTTTCAAGCACGCCGTGCAAAAGCTGGCCCAAACCGCCGATGCCGCGCTTGAAAAGGCCGGACTGACCCACAAAGATATCGACTGGGTGGTTCCTCATCAGGCGAATTTGCGCATTATCAAGGCCACAGCGCAAAAAATGGGTGTTCCCATGTCGCAAGTGGTGGTCACGGTGCAAGATCACGGCAACACCTCGGCGGCGTCTATTCCCCTTGCCATGTCGGTGGCTCGGCGAGCCGGTCAAATCAAGCAAGGTCAGCTTTTGGTTGCCGAAGCAATCGGTGGCGGACTGACCTGGGGGGCGGTTGTTTTGCGCTGGTAGGCCTTTGCAAGCAATTTATCGCCTGTTTCCAAGCTGTTGATATTGACTCTTAATTCGGTTTTTAACTATTCTCGCCAAGATACTCTTGGGGGGATAACAAATGAGTAACAAAACTTTAACACGAATGGACCTGAGCGAAGCTGTATTTCGCGAGGTCGGACTATCACGCAACGAATCCTCGGATTTGGTCGAGTCGGTACTGAGCCACATGTCAGACACTTTGGCATCCGGCGAAAACGTCAAGATCTCGTCTTTCGGAACTTTCGGCGTGCGCGATAAAACCGCCCGCATCGGACGCAATCCTAAGACCGGCGAAGAAGTGCCCATTCACCCGCGCCGTGTGCTGACCTTCCGGCCATCCCATCTTATGAAGGAGCGCGTTGCCGCCGGCAATAAGCGCTAGGTTCCGGTTAGAGATGGCAAAATCCCGCGACGCCTTCAGAACCATCAGCGAAGTTTCAGAGTGGCTGGATGTTCCCGCCCATGTGCTGCGCTTTTGGGAAAGCCGGTTTAATCAGATTAAGCCGGTCAAGCGCGCGGGCGGTCGCCGGTATTATCGGCCAAATGACATGCAGTTGCTGGGCGGAATCAAACGCCTGCTGCATGATGACGGGATCACCATTAAAGGTGTTCAGAAGATCCTGCGCGAAAAAGGGGTGACACATGTAAGTGAGCTGAGTGCTGAACTTATCTCTGATCAAGTTTCGCCACCGCCTGCAACCGATAGCGTCAATCTGAACGTGCAAGATATTGATAACGCAGCACAAACTCTAGAAACCGATGCACGGCTAACCGCCGCCTTCCCTATATCAGCGGCGTTTGACGATCCCAAGCCGCAAGTAATTACACCCAACACGCAGGACAACGCCGAGATTTCACCGGATATTCTCGCCGTTGAGGAGATCGACAAAACCACCCGCGAGGAGCGAATTTTTGCCCTCTATCAGCGGCTGAAGACGCTGCGTAATCGGGTCTACCAAGGCATGATTAACGAGTGAAAATCGCGCGGCACCTCAAGGCTGGTTTCGCGCTTGCCCCTGCCCTAAAATCACGTATAACACCTCATGTTCGGGCTATAGCGCAGTTTGGTAGCGCGTTCGTCTGGGGGACGAGAGGCCGCAGGTTCGAATCCTGCTAGCCCGACCATTTACCACCGACAGCCGACCCAAGCTGTCCCGCCCGCTGCCAATAAAGGTGATTTGATGACGCGCAAAACCGAAGGGGTTCTTCCGTCTCAGGCCATCCGGCAGATGATTGCGCGCGCTGAAATCTCTACCGAAATTGCCATTCCTGACGGGCAAATCCAACCAGCCAGCCTTGATCTGCGTCTTGGTGATGTGGCCTACCGCGTTCGCGCGAGTTTTCTGTCCGGGCGCAAGCGAAGCGTTGCCGATCGCATGACTGAATTTAAGATGCACAAGGTTGATCTCAGTCAGGGGGCCGTGCTTGAAAAAGGCTGCGTCTATGTGGTGCCATTGATGGAATCACTTGCCTTACCGCACGGAATTTCGGCAGTTGCCAACGCCAAAAGCTCGACCGGACGTCTCGATTTGCTCACGCGGCTCATTACCGACCACGGGGTGGAGTTTGACCGGATTGAGCCGGGCTATCACGGCCCGCTTTACGCCGAAATCTGCCCAAGGTCGTTTTCGGTGCTGGTTCGACCGGGGATGCGCCTTAACCAAATTAGGTTTCGCGCGGGTCAGGTGATTTTGTCCGATGACGCGCTAAAATCCCTGCATCAAAGCGAAACTCTGGTCTCGGGCAAGGCCCATATCGACCATGGATTGGGCTTTTCGGTTGATCTGAAATCGGCCAAGGGTGATCTGGTTGGCTACCGCGCGAAACCGCATACGGGCGTGATTGATCTTGATCTGATCGGCCACTATTCACCGCAGGATTATTGGGAGGAGGTCCGCACCAGCGCTGGTCAAATCATCCTTGATCCTGATGCGTTCTACATTCTTGTCAGCCGCGAAGCCGTGCATATACCGCCAAGGTTTGCCGCCGAAATGGCACCGTATTTAGCGATGGTCGGCGAATTTCGCGTGCATTATGCGGGTTTTTTTGACCCGGGGTTTGGTCATGCTGCCGCTGGCGGTCTGGGGTCGCGCGGTGTGCTTGAAGTGCGCTGCCACGAGGCTCCGTTTGCAC
>CAYPUW010000215.1:0-4500 GCA_964413925.1 uncultured Rhodobacter sp.
GTGTGATGGCAAAACGCGCGGTTGCCGCAGCCTGATTGCTCTTGTCAGACCCGTCATCAACGGGCGGGTCTGACAGTTCTTAAGTCGTGTCTACCCGGCAATAAGCCCGAGATTTTCCAGCTTCAAAATGACCTGATGGGCGCAGTTATCCACGTCCTCATGCTCGGTCTCGATCCTGATTTCGGGTGACACCGGAATATCATAAGGGTCTGAAATCCCAGTGAATTCCTTGATCTTACCTTCGCGGGCCAGCTTATAAAGGCCCTTACGGTCACGGCGTTCACACTCCTCAATCGAGGTGGCGACGTGGACTTCGAGAAAGGCACCAAACGCCTCGACATCCTCGCGCACGGCCCGTCGGGTGGTGGCGTAGGGCGCGATTGGCGCACAAATCGCGATGCCGCCGTTTTTGGTAATTTCGCTGGCGACATAGCCTATGCGGCGAATGTTAAGGTCGCGGTGCGCTTTGGAAAAGCCAAGCTCGGAGGACAGGTTTTTACGCACAACGTCGCCGTCCAGTAGGGTCACCGGACGCCCTCCCATCTCCATCAGCTTGACCATCAGCGCGTTGGCAATGGTGGATTTTCCCGAGCCTGAATAGCCGGTAAAAAACACGGTGAACCCCTGTTTTGCCCGCGCGGGTCGGGTCTTGCGCAGCTCTTCAACCACGGTCGGAAACGAGAACCATTCGGGGATTTCAAGCCCCTCGGACAAGCGACGACGAAGCTCGGTGCCGGAGATATTGAGGACAGTAACATCGCCCTTGATCTCATCGGCTGGCTCGTACTGCGCGCGCTCTTGCACATAAACCATGTGTTTGAAATCAACCATTTGGATGCCCATTTCATCCTGATGGGTGCGAAATAAATCCTGAGCCTCGTAAGGGCCATAAAAATCCTCGCCTGCCGAATTTTTGCCCGGCCCCGCGTGATCTCGGCCAACAATAAAGTGGGTGCAGCCGTGGTTTTTACGAATCAAGCCGTGCCAAACCGCCTCGCGCGGCCCCCCCATACGCATAGCAAGATTAAGCAGGCTCATGGCGGTGGTGCTGGTGGGATATTGGTCCAGCACCGCCTCGTAGCAACGAACGCGGGTGAAATGGTCAATGTCGCCCGGTTTGGTCAGGCCGACGACCGGATGGATCAGCAGATTGGCCTGCGCCTCGCGCGCAGCGCGAAATGTCAGCTCTTGATGGGCGCGGTGCAGAGGGTTGCGGGTCTGGAACGCCACGACCTTGCGCCAGCCAAGTTTGCGAAAATACGCGCGCAGCTCGTTTGGGGTGTCGCGGCGGGCGCGGAAATCATAGTGAACCGGCTGTTGAAGCCCGGTAATCGCGCCGCCAAGATAGGTGTTACCAGCGGTGTTGTGGAGGTAGTTAATCGACGGATGGGCACTATCGTCAGAGCCAAACACGCTCGTGGCCTCAAGCGATTTATTGGGAACCCATTTGTCGGAAATGGACAGGATCGCCAGAATGACGCCCTCGGCATCGCGCAGGGCAATATCCTGATCGACATCAACCTCGTCGGCGAATTTGTCCGACACATCCAGCGTGATTGGCATCGGCCACAGGGTTCCGTCGGCGAGGCGCATGTCTTTTACGACGCCGTCGTAATCCGCTTGGCCGAGAAAGCCTTTGAGCGGGTTGAAGCCGCCATTCATAAGCAGTTCAAGATCGCAAATCTGACGGGCGGTGAGATCCCAGCTCGGAAGCTCCCCCGCCTCGATTTTCAGTTTTTGCGCGCTGTCATAAGAGACATAAAGTTCAGGGATCGGCATGGTGTTTGAAGTGGGCATCGTTTTCTCGTTCTAATTTTGGTCAGGCGCATTAATTGCAGCGCCTAACCTATAGCAGGACGAAAGTTTTCTGCAATTGTGCAAAGCCGAAACCCGTTATGCAATTGCAGCCCTTGGGTCAGGACTGTTCGGCCAGCCAGCGCTCGGCATCCAGTGCGGCCATGCAGCCCATGCCCGCAGATGTGACCGCTTGGCGGTAGATGTGGTCGGTCAAATCGCCTGCCGCGAACACGCCGGGAACCGAGGTTGCGGTGCTGCCGGGCTTGACTTTGACATAGCCCCCCATGTGGGTTTCCAACTGCCCAGAGACCAGTTCGGAGGCGGGTGCATGGCCGATTGCCACGAACACGCCTTTGCACGGGATGACCTGAGTTTCGCCGGTTTTGGTGTGTTTAACGCGCACGCCAGTAACGCCAAGGGGGTTGCTGTCGCCCAAAACTTCATCGAGTTCATGAAACCACAGCGGGGTGATTTTGGGGTTTTTCATCAGTCGATCTTCGAGGATCTTTTCCGATCTCAACTCGTCACGGCGATGGATCAGCGTTACTTTGGAGGCGAAATTGGTCAAAAACAGCGCCTCCTCTACGGCCGTGTTGCCGCCGCCGATCACGACGATCTCCTCGCCTCGATAGAAAAATCCGTCGCAGGTGGCACAGGCCGAAACGCCGAAACCCTTGAATTTTTCCTCACTTTCAAGCCCCAGCCACCTGGCCCGCGCGCCGGTTGCCAGAACAATTGCGTCAGCCGTATAAACCGCGCCACCATCGCTGATGGCGGTAAACGGGCGTTTGGACACGTCGATCTTGGCGATGTGGTCGGAGATAATCTCGGCTCCCATCGCGCGGGCGTGGGCCTCCATTCGTACCATCAACTCGGGGCCTTGAACCTCGGTATCTCCGGGCCAGTTTTCAACCTCGGTTGTGGTGGTCAACTGCCCGCCCGCATCCATCCCCTGAATGAGTAGCGGCTTCAGCATCGCCCGCGAAGCGTATACAGCGGCAGTATAGCCCGCAGGGCCTGAACCAATGATTAACAGGCGGGTGTGGCGTGGATTTGTCATGGTGTAGCTCGACGTTAAGGATTTGTTACCGCGTATATAGGCGGCAAAACAGAGCGCGAACAGGGGGAGGAGGCGGATTGACGCAAGTTTGTCTCTGATCCACACGCCAAGCTTGGTCGGATAACAATTGTTGCGCGACTGCGTTATATTATTGCGAAAACTGGTAAGCTCAGGTAATTTGCAACATGAAAACGCGACTTAGGACACATAAATGCCAGTAAGCAAGCTAGACCCGATCGACCGAAAAATATTGCGAGAACTGCAAGGCGACGGGCGGATGACCAATGTAGAGCTGGCCAAACGGGTCGGAATTTCGGCACCACCTTGTCTTCGCCGCGTGCGAACGCTAGAGGAAAACGGCTTGATCCGTGGCTATCATGCCAATGTCAACGCGCGCGCGCTTGGGTTTGAAGTGCAGGTTTTTGCTATGGTTGGTCTGCACAGTCAGGCCGAGGTTGATCTGACGCGCTTTGAAGAGCAGTGCCGCAGTTGGCCGCTGGTGCGCGAGTGTCACATGCTGAATGGCGAAATTGACTTTATCCTCAAATGTGTGGCGCCTGATCTGTCAACATTTCAGAGTTTTCTGACCGAAAGCCTGACATCCGCTGACAATGTCGCCAGCGTTAAGACATCATTGGTGATACGCGGCGCAAAAGACGAGCCGGGGGTTCCGTTTGACGTGCTTGAGCGGCGCGCGGCTGTCGATGATTAAAGGGCAGGCCTAACCAACCCGCAACACTTCTGCCTCGAACCCTTTCAGAATTGGTCGTGCTGTCTTGCCAAACCCGTTCAAATCTCCGTTTAGATGCGGGAAAATCTGGCGCATTTGCATTTGCATTTCCAGTGACATAGCCGCCACACCAAAATTGCCGGGATGATAGCTTTCGGTTTCAAGGCCGTTGGCAGTTATGATCTGGTGCTGGTCAAACATCAGATTATAAAACGACAAATCCGTCGATGGGCGAACCCGCAAAATTGTGTCGCCGTCCAATAAATCGACCGCTGGCGCAAGAGTTTCGGGCGAGCCAAACAGGGCAACGCAACTTGGATGGTTTGACAAAAGCCGGAACCTCGGCGAGACCACCAGATCCTGCAAAGGGCGCAACTCCCCCAGCGCATCAGCTTTTATTCGGATGGGCCAACTGGTGTCGTCAGCACCCAACTCATCAGTAGATAGGTAGCATGAACTGATCCAACGCAGCAGCTGAAATCCGTTATCGCGGGTCTGGATAAAATCGCCGGGGCGCAAATCCTCGACCGCAACACGACCTCGTTTGGTGCCGATCAACGCACCTCGACCAAAGCAGGCGCAGATATCTTCGAGATAAAGATCGGCTGGAGCGGAATGTTCGAACTCATCGACCGCCCCGTCGTCATGTTGCACTGATATCCAAAATTTCGCGGTGCGCCGCTGGGTATGTCGCTCCACTTGGGAAATCGACCGGCCGGTCCTGCCAATATTGCGGATATGGTCTTGCTTGAGGGTAAAAACATCGGTTTCGGCAGTCGAAACTTCTGTTGGAGTCGTCGTCTTCCTCGGGCGCTGGGCGCGCCAGTCCGCATCGGGGGTATAAGTCATGCGATCAGTCCTTTTCGGTCCTGAGTGCACGCCCACATCTACCCACCATAATGTAGATGAACAC
>CAYPUW010000216.1:0-4465 GCA_964413925.1 uncultured Rhodobacter sp.
ATTTGTAATCAGCCGGGGCGGACGACCCTGCGGCCTCCATAGCCAGCATGATCAAAGCCGCAGCATCATAGCTTTCCGGTGCAAATGCGCCAGTGCCGTTAAATCCGGCAGCATCGGCCAAGGTTTTCATCTCGGCAGCACCAGGGCTGTCTGTACCGGGAAGTTCGCCGGACGAGCCGTCGATCTCGGAGCCGAAATTAGCAACCAGCTTGTCGCCAATCATTCCGTCAGGGAAATGGAAGGTGTCAAACGCGCCGGTATCAAGTGCGGCGCGAACGATGCCGGAACCACCTTGGTCAACATACCCGACAACAACCAGACGCTGTCCACCGGCTGCGGCCAATGCGCCAACTTCAGCGGAGTAATCGGCTTTGCCGTCCTCATGTGCGGCGCTGATGGTGATTTTGCCACCAGCAGCTTCATAGTCGCCTTGGAACGCGTCGGCCAGACCTTTGCCATAGTCATTGTTGGTATAGGTCACGGCGACTGTTTTGATGCCTTGCTCCATGAGAATGTCGCTCATGACCTGACCCTGACGCGCGTCAGACGGAGCGGTGCGGAAAAACAGGCCGTCATCCGGGGCGGTTGACAGGGCGGGCGAGGTGGCGGACGGCGAAATCATCACCATGCCGTTGGCGCGAGCCACGTTTTGCAAAATCGCGCCGGTCACGCCGGAGCAGTCGGCGCCAACGATGCCGTTCACCTTGTCAGAGGTGATCAGACGTTCAGCAGCCGCAATCGCCGCACCGGAGTCGATGCAGGTCGAGTCAGCACGAACCGAAACCACGGTTGATCCGTCAAGCAGTTTGCCGGAGTCGGTGACTTCTTTCATGGCCATCTCGGCAGCGGCGGCCATGTCAGGTGTCAGCGATTCAATTGGGCCTGTGAAGCCGAGTATCACCCCGATTTTGATTTCTTCAGACAGCGCGCCCGATGCAAAAAGCACCGTTGCCGCTGTGGCCAGTAAGATTTTCTTCATTGTTCTCTCCCATTGTATAATTCAGTGTGAGCAGTCTAGACAGGGATCGCTCAAATGAAAACCCTGCCTAATCAAGTAAATGGAGGGCGCGGCTCATGCTTTTGGGCGGTAGGGCGTGTTTAACACATCATTTGGTGGCATGGTCCTGAGCTTAGGCGACAACTTGATTGGGAGCGTTGACCCTTCAGCGCACAAGAATCATAGTTTTGGCGGTTTTGGCGAAAATCGGGTAGAATTGGGCGAGATCGCGGCGTGTTGAAAACCAAAATAGCGGCAAAAGAACCAGATTGCCGCGATGATTACAGTCATGATTACAGCGATGACTGTGGCGACGAGTAAGTTGTGTAATATGCTGTCGAGCATAACTTCCAGCCGTGTTTCGACCTTATCTATCGCCTGATGCGGCAAAACGGATATACGCGGCGTTTTGCGGAAATGTTGCGATTTGACGACTGGTATATCCAGAATGATCGGCTCTGATCTTAGGGGCCTGACCCTAAATGATCGACGCTTGGGTGCCGCGCTCGCGATAAGGGGTGGTGTCGTAATGCGACCGATAGCATTTTGAAAAATGCGAGGGCGAGGCAAAGCCGCAGGCCAGCGCCACATTGATCACGCTCATATCGGTCTGCATCAGCAAATTGCGGGCTTTTTGCAGGCGAAGCTCCATATAATAGCGTTTGGGAGAGCGGCTGAGATAGCGGCGAAACAGCCGTTCGAGCTGGCGGGTCGACATGCCCACATCGCGCGCGAGGATCGACGGCGAGACCGGCTCTTCGATATTGGCTTCCATCATCTGAATGACCGTGGACAGCTTGGGATGGCGTACGCCAATGCGGGTGGGGATCGACAGGCGTTGTTCGTCGCGATCGGTGCGAATGGACGTGTAAATCATCTGATCGGCGACGGTATTGGCCAGATCTTGACCGTGGTCGCTGGCAACCATATTGAGCATAAGGTCGAGCGAGGACATGCCGCCTGCCGAGGAATATCTATTGCCATCAACCACATAGATCGACTTTGTCAACTCGACCTCGATGAACTCTTCTTCAAAGCTGTCGTGGTTTTCCCAATGGATCGTGCATTTTTTGCCGTCCAGTAACCCAGCCTTGGCCACGGTATAAGAGGCGGTGCATAGGGCGCCGATGCCAGCGCCTTTTCGCGCCTCGCGTCGCAGCCAATTAAGGATCGGCTTGGTGGTGGCCTCTTTGATTTGCACACCGCCGCACACCATGATGGTGTCGTCGCGATTGATGCTGCCAAGCCCGTGATCCACGCGGAACTCGACCCCGTTGGAGGCGCTGGCAAACTCGCCATCCTCAGAGGCCAGCGCCCATGAATAAAGATCGCGTCCGGCCATGCGATTGGCAATCCGCAACGGCTCGACCGCCGCTGTGAACGAGGCCATCGAGAATTTCTTCAGCAAAAGAAACTCAAAATGCCGCACGCGCTGATCACCTGAAACGGGCATTGCATTCACTTTCTATCAAGGCTCCCCGGCCCGAAATGGATTCGAGCCATCCGCGACCCTTGCAGAAGCCAAAGCAAAGGAAAAGACCCCGATCAAGAAGAAATCGTGCAACAGGCCGCAAAATGGTCGATTTTAGCGGCGTTATTCACTGGTCAAGGCAAAACCGGTTTCCTATACCTCGCGCTTGAACGATCTTTTTGACGGAGTGAACCTGATGACACGGGTGTGGGATAAATCTGACTGGCGCGCGAAACCACGGGTTCAGATGCCGAGCTATACTGATCCCGCAGCTCTGAGCGCGGTCGAAGCCAAGCTGGCAAAATATCCGCCGCTGGTTTTTGCTGGTGAAGCGCGCAGCCTCAAAGCGCGACTTGGCGATGTTGCCGAGGGGCGCGCGTTCCTGCTGCAAGGTGGCGATTGCGCCGAGAGCTTTGGCGAGTTTTCCGCCGACACTATTCGCGACACCTTTCGCGTGATGCTGCAAATGGCGGTGGTGCTGACCTACGGGGCCAAATGTCCGGTGGTCAAGGTTGGTCGCATGGCCGGGCAATTCGCCAAGCCGAGATCAGCCGATACCGAGACCATCGACGGGGTCGAGCTGCCCTCTTATCGCGGTGACATCATTAACGATATCGCCTTCACGCCTGAAGCGCGCATTCCCAACCCTGACCGGATGTTGCAGGCCTACACCCAAGCCGCCGCCTCGCTTAACTTGCTGCGGGCGTTTTCCAGCGGTGGCTATGCGGATATTCATCAGGTCCATTCATGGACGCTTGGCTTTACGCGCGATGCGGCGGCGGCGGATAAATACCGCGAGCTGGCCGCGCGCATTTCGGACTCGCTTGATTTCATGACGGCGGCGGGGGTCAATAGCGGCAATTCAAACAAGCTGCGCACTGTTGATTTTTACACCAGCCACGAGGCTTTGTTGCTGGAATATGAAGAGGCGCTGTGCCGCGTCGACAGTATTTCGGGCCAGCAGGTCGCAGGCTCCGGTCACATGATCTGGATCGGCGATCGCACCCGCCAGCCTGACGGCGCGCATGTGGAGTTTTGCAAAGGTGTGCTTAATCCGATTGGCCTCAAATGCGGCCCGTCGATCACCACCGATGATCTCAAGCGTCTGATCGAGACTTTGAACCCGGAAAATGAGGCTGGGCGACTGACGCTGATCAATCGCTTTGGTGCTGGAAAAGTTGGCGATCATATGCCCAAGCTGATCCGCGCGGTTGAGCAAGAAGGCTATAAGGTGGTGTGGTCTTGCGATCCTATGCATGGCAACACCATCAAAGCGGCGTCGGGTTATAAAACCCGTCCGTTTAACAGCGTGTTGCGCGAAGTGCGCGAGTTTTTCGAGATCCATAAAGCCGAGGGAACCTATCCCGGCGGTGTGCATTTCGAGATGACCGGCAAGGATGTTACCGAATGTACCGGCGGGGTTCGCGCGGTTCGCGACGAGGATTTATCCAGCCGTTACCACACCGCGTGTGACCCGCGTCTTAATGCCTCGCAGTCGTTGGAGTTGGCGTTTCTTGTGTCGGAAGAACTGGCGTCCTTGGTTGAAGAACGCCGCTCAATAGGTTGAAAATACGGTATTTTTCAACCTATTACTAAGACAATCACTCGGTCGTGGTGATCAGCCGCAAATATCCGGGACGCTCGACTTGGCCCGATTTGGTGTTTGAGGGGCGGCTTGGGGCTGGTACATAGCGGCTAGCAGACTCGGCAAAACCATAGGTTTTTTCAGGGTGGGTCTGATGGTCGCGCGCGATGATACGGGTGGTTTTTTGCCCGGTGATCGCAAAGCGGTTGGGCGGTGTTGCCGCTTGGCCATCGGTAACCAGACAGCCGAGAATGCGCGAGACTTCGCCGGTTTCGCATTTCATCGGCAGCAGCAGCAACTCAGCGCGAAGGTCGGGGCGCGAGGGGGAGTTCGCGGTCAACTCCAGTTCCATAATCATCTGAATATATGGAATGACATATTTCTTTGTCACATTGTTACAAATTAAAACAGC
>CAYPUW010000217.1:0-4436 GCA_964413925.1 uncultured Rhodobacter sp.
ATACGTCCTCTCAGCATCTGACCGCGCCGTCAAAAGACCGCGAAACTTGCTGTAAACCCCGGCCCATTCGGGTCCGATCTCGGCCTGCAAACTCTCAATACGGGTTTTCAACTCAGCCAACCGAGCCTTGTCCAGCTCAATTTGCGCCAAGTTCGGCTGATCGTTTTTGCGCTGAAGCGTACGACCAAGAATCTTAGCCTCGGCCTTTGCGAGTCGAATTTCCTTCTCGATTCCGCGAACGCGAACCTGCTGTGGCCGATAGGCACCGGCAGCAGCGTCAACGACTTTCCCGGCTGCAAAATAGGCGCCAAGCGAATTTATCGCGCCGGTCGCATCAGAGAAACCCTTGGTCAAATTCCCCGCAAGCTTCGGTGGCAAAAAGCTGACATCAAGCGCTTGCCCGGCGCTAATCGCCGCCAAAATAGTCCCGCCATTCTCATCAAGCTTGCCGCTAACATATTGCTCCAAACAATACTGAAGCCTAGGATTTCGTGGCGGTGGCGAGGTGACCGACAGTAGCGACACCCGACTGGGCAGGTAATTCACCATCGAGGGCGTCAGCCCAACAATTGCCAGCGCCAGAATTTGCAGCCCAATAAACGGAATAACCCCTTTATAAATCTGGGTGGTTTTAACCGAAGCGGGGGCCACCCCTCGCAGATAGAACAGCGCAAATCCGAACGGAGGCGTCAAAAACGAGGTCTGGATATTCAGGCCAATCATCACACCAAGCCAAACAGCGGTGATATTCGCCGACGGGTCCGCCAGCAAAATCGGGGCGACAATGGGAACGACCACGACCGAAATCTCGATAAAGTCCAAAAAGAAGCCGAGAACGAAGATAACGCCCATCACCACGGTAAATTTCGACCAGAACCCTCCGGGCAGCCCGTTAAGGAAATTACGGACCAAATCCTCGCCGCCAAAAGCTCGGAACGACGCGGTCAGAATTGCGGCTCCCATCAGGATCACAAACACCAAGGCCGTGGTTTTCGCCGTTTCCAGCATCACCCCGTCAAGTGTGTTGTCGATCCGGTAGACGCGAAATCCGCTCCAGATCAGCGCGACCAGCAGACCAAGCGACGCGGCCACGCCCATCCATATCCCCATAAGGTCGTATGGCGTGCGGATCAGCTTGATGTTCATGTCAAACTTACTCAGGACCACACCCAGAACGATAATCGACGAAATCGCCAGAATTGCCGGAATGTATCGACTGCGCGTACCTTCGGTCAGCCGATATCCGGCCATGACCAACGCCCCGGCAGCACCGATAGCACCAGCTTGGTTAACCGTGGCGACACCAGCAATAATCGAGCCGAGAACCAGGAAAATCAACGCCAGCGGTGGCACCAGTGTCAGCCCGACTTTCTTCCAGAACTTGCTGTTGAATTTTCCGTCATAAAGCACGGAGGGGGCGGCACTTGGCTTGATCATCGCAAAAATCAGAATGAACAACATATAGATGCCAACCAGCAGCAATCCCGGCACCAACGCGCCAAGGAACATCTCGCCCGCACTGGTCGAGCCTACGTCGAATATCGACGGCATCGACAGCTCGCCCGTGGCTTGTTTATATAAAATCTTGCGCATATTTCCGGCCTGATCGGTCGCAGACGCAAGCTGGTCGGCAAGAATAATCAGCACGATAGACGGAGGAATAATCTGCCCCAATGTCCCTGACGCCGCAATCGTTCCGGTCGCCAGCGGGGTTGAGTAGTTGTTGCGCATCATCGCCGGCAACGAAATCAGACCCATCGCCACAACGGTTGCGCCAACGATCCCGGTTGTCGCGGCGAGCAAAGCGCCCACAAACACAACAGAAATCCCAAGACCGCCGGGAACCGGACCAAATAGCTGCGCCATCGTCACCAGCAAATCTTCGGCGATCTTTGATCGTTGAAGCATGATCCCCATGAAAATAAACAACGGGATCGCGATCAGGGTGTCTCGTTCCGCAACCCAATAGACACTTCGAAGGTTGGTGACCCCCGCCGACAGCCATTGCCACGGATCGCCGGTATAAAAATACGCTCCCGCATCACCAGCGAAAAGATACCCACTCACCCCGGCCAGCGTGATGGTCAAAACGGCCGCCCCCGGCAAAGCGAACGCTACCGGAAACCCTGACCCCAACGAGACGGCCATGATTACAACCAGAACAACGAGAAAAAATAGTTCCATCTTCAGACCTTACTGCACGATGTCTTCATGGGCGCGATGTCCCGGTTCATTTCTATAATCAGCAACGGATTCAAAATACATGCTGACAAACTGGATCAACATGGTCGCCCCGAATATTCCCAAAAACGCGGCCATCTGATATTTGACAAACATCCCGATCACGCCGGTTTGCGTAACCTCAAAGTTCAAAACCGGACTGTTAATGATCGACTGCTTGCCTTTAAACCCGACGAGCAAAATAACCCATGACGTGCTCATCCCCAGCAAAACAGCCCCATATGCGTTGATAAGACCTTTGGTTTTTGCTTTTAACCCGGCATAAACCACATCGACGCGCACATGTCCCTCGTCATGCAAGGTGTATGCGGAGGCCAGCAAGAACAGTGCCGAATACCAGTAACGCACCAAATCTCCCATGAAAGCCTGCTCATACGAAAACACGAATCGCGTAACCACGATGGTCAGTTCTGCAACCACGATCAGCAATGCCAGCCACATAAATCCCAGTGTTCGCGTGAAAGCTGCCACGATAAACCCCAGAACAAGAAGGGGCGCATGGATATATGTGCCGACAAAACTCGGGCGCTCAAGATCGCGTATGGTTGCCAAACTTACATAGGCATCAAGGATTTTTTCCACGCGCAAAAACGCCACCGTCACATCGGCGATTCCGATAAACAACACCGCAAAAAAGAACCCGCGAATGATATAGACGTTAACTTCGTGAATTTTTTGCGCATCCCAGCGAAGGGCGGTGTCCCTGCTTTTCAGCACATAGCCAATCGCCAGAACAATTGCGATTAAATAAATCGCAACGGGCAGCGCACCTAACACGCCGCCACTACCCGATAAAACCTGTGCGATATTTGGAAAGCCAAACCCGACTTCCAACACGTTGTTAATCATAAAGCTCGCAAGCATTGCGAGCATCGACCAGCCAACGATCCGAACAAAAATCGCCGGATTTCCGTATTGCTGGATCGCATCTGTGTCGCCAGAAACCGACATTCCCACACCCCAATCATGGATTTGAAACGCTTCACGTAAAAGGGGTCGCCCCCTTGACCGAGCAAATTTCGCGAAGGCCCCACCCTCGCAAAGAAAAGAGCGGGGCCTGTAAGCCCCGCCCGATTATTCAGTTTTCAACGACTATGCGTTGATGCCCAGAACCCGGTTACGCTCGTTTGTAAACGTTCCCTGGAACATGGCCATCATGCCGCCAATATCGCGCAACGAGGCCTGAAAGGAATCGTCCACTTCGGCTGCCAACGGTGATGATGCTCTAGTTTCCTGGAACACTTCAGCCGAGGCTGCGCCAAACGCATCCCAAACTTCGTCGCTGAATTCACGAACTTCAACACCATGCTCGTCGACCAGTTTCTTCAGATACTCGCCATTTTTGGCCATAGTTTCTTCGAACTGGGCGGCATTTTCCTCGTAACAAGCTGTGGTGATAATCGCTTGCTCCCAATCGCTTAGGCTCTCCCACCAGCTTTTGTTCATGCCGAATGCGAGGTTGGCGTTCGGCTCGTGGAAACCGCCGGTATAGTAGTATTTAGTCACTTCATAAAACTTCATGAAGTAGTCATTATACGGGCCAACCCACTCGGTCGCATCAATAGCGCCCGATACAAGGTTTTGGTAAATCTGGCCACCCGGCAAGGAAACAGTCGACACGCCAAGTTTCGACATAGCGATACCGCCAAGACCCGGAATACGCATCTTCAGACCTTTGAGGTCCTCGGGAGTGTTGATTTCCTTGGAAAACCAGCCACCAGCCTGCGTGCCAGTTGCGCCACAAGGCAGAGCTTTCAGGCCGAAGTTGCCGGAAACCTTGTCCCAAAGCGCTTGACCACCGCCAAATTTGATCCAGGCGTTCCACTCGTCAACAACCATCCCGAACGGAACAGCGGTGAAATAGGCAAATGCCGGATCTTTACCAATCCAGTAGTAATCCGCAGCGATGTAAGCCTGCGAGTTGCCCGAAGCGACTTCGTCAAACGAGTCAAACGCTTTTACGCGCTCGCCAGCTGCGAAATACTCAGTTGTCAGCGCACCTTGCGACAGTTGCGTGATACGCGCAGCCAGACGCTGTGCCGATACACCCAGGCCCGGGAAATCCCGTGGCCAGGTGGATACGATTGTCATGGTTTTGCCACCTTGGGCAAGAGCCGGTGCTGCAAGAGTGGCGCTCCCGCAAGAACACTGCCGCACAAGAAGATCACGGCAAGGGGAGCGCCTGCTTCACGTGC
>CAYPUW010000218.1:0-2926 GCA_964413925.1 uncultured Rhodobacter sp.
CGAGGGGATCATTATCCGGCGAACCGTCCCGGCGATGAGCACGCCGCTGGCCTCTATCTTTGGCAGCGGGTTTTTGGTGGTGATCCCGGTTTTGGCCAGCGCGGTTGGGCCATATGCGATTGTGGCGATTGTGGTTGTGGCGCTGGTGGCCCATCAGGTCGGGGCGATCGTGCGCCACAATATCCTGTGCGCAGAGCCGGTGCTAGAGGCCAATAGCAACCGGGTTACGTTATTCGCCGAGCGGGCCTCTGACATCGCGCTGATCGGCGCTTATGTGGTGTCGGTTTGTCTTTATTTGCATATTCTGGCGGCGTTTGTGCTGGCTCCGTTTGGCCTGAACACCCCGTTCAACGAAAGCCTGATGACCAGCGTTATTGTCGGGGTGATCACGCTGATTGGCATGTTTGGCGGCCTTAAACCGCTTGAAAAACTGGAGCGGATCGCGCTTTATCTGACCATCGCCATCCTTGCCGCCTTGCTGGTGGGGTTCGCGGCTTTTGACATCGGCCAGTTCATGCAGCAGGGCGCTCTTTCGCTGCCCAAGATGCCCGAGCGCAGCCCGTGGGAGATCGCCACCATCGTCGCTGGAACGTTGATTGTGGTGCAGGGGTTTGAGACCACGCGCTATCTGGGGGCCGAATTCACCGCCAAGGTGCGCATCCGTGCCTCGCGCTGGTCGCAATATTTCTCGCTCGGCGTCTATGTGATTTTTGTCGCGTTGGCGCAGCCCTTGGTGCCGGTTTTGAACGGGGTTTACGGCGATAACAGCCTGATTGCCATTGCCACGGCGGCGTCTTTTCTGCTGCCGTTGCCGTTGATTATTGCGGCGGGCATGTCGCAGTTTTCGGCCGCTGTGGCTGATACGCTGGCGGCTGCGGCCAACATCAAGGAAAACACTGGCGGGCGATTTTCCAGCCGTTGGGGTTATTTGGCGGTGGGAGTGGCGGCGATGGCGCTGGCATGGATGGGCACCACGTTTCAGTTCATCGCCATCGCCTCGCGCGCGTTCGCGTTTTACTATTTGCTGCAATGTGTGGTCGGCTATTCGGTTTGCACCAACCATTGGCAACGGGCGCGGTTCATCATTATCGGCACCATTCTCGCCTTTGTGCTGATATTCGCCGTGCCTGCGGGGTGAGGGTTGGCCCCTGTCTCAACCATCGAAAATTGGAAGGTGACAGGGGCCGTAATCGTCCGTAATCTGGACAATCACGGGGGCGTTGGCCTCCGCTTTGGTTTGACGAGGTAAGGAGCCCCGCCATGTGTTTTTCCGAAACTGTCAGTTTCGCCGCCAGCGGATTTCTCGTGGTCGGGGGCGCGTTCGCCATCACCAAGGCCACGCAAATCAACAAGCGTTACCTGCCGGTGGCCTTCATGCCGTTATTTGCCGGGATTCAGCAGTTCATGGAGGGCAATGTCTGGCTCGGGATTAACACGGGCGATCCGGCGACCACGCTTTGGGGGGCGATGGGGTTCATCTTTTTCACGTGGTTCATGTGGCCGTTCTGGATTCCCTTGTCGGTCTATGTTCTGGAGCCAAAAGGCAGCAAGCGCCGCCCGATATTCTTGGCGATGTCGCTGGCCGGACTGGCGTTCGGCCTCGCGCTTTATGTGCCGCATTTGCTCAACCCCGACTGGATCAATGTCACCGTCAATCAGGACTCGCTGGCCTATGAAGGCACGATGCTCCTTGATTATCTGATGCCCCGCAACATGACCTATCTGATCTATCTGTTCCTGATCGTCGCCGCCCCTTTGATGTCACGCTATGTGCATATGCGCTGGTTTGGCGTGACACTTATTGCGGTGATCGTGGTTGATATTTTGTTTTTGCAATATGCTTATATCTCATTTTTCTGCCTGCTGGCGGGTCTGGGCACGCTGCATCTGATCTATATCATCATGCGCAATAAATGTGCGCGCGAATGCCCGATGTTGTTCGCATGAACGCGCGGGTCTGCAATCGGGATATTGAGTTACCTCGCGTGGTCTTGCAATCCCCCCACCAAAGGCGCAGCTAGACTTTAATGAGACTAATTGAACCCTTCAAAATCATCCTGGTCATGTTTCTCTGGGCGATCTGTTTTCCGCTGATCGTGGCCGGTTTTGCCTATGCGCCCCACCTGACATTCGCCACCCTGCGCGCGCTGGTCGCTGGGGCGGCGCTGTTGGCGGTCGGATTAGCGCTTGGCCGTCCGATGCCGCGCGGGGTGCGGGTGTGGGTCATGCTGGCATTTGTCGGTTTCGGGGCCACCAGTCTGGCGTTTTTAGGCATGTTTCATGCGGCAGAGTTCGTGTCCCCCGGCATAGCCACCGTCATTGCCAATACCCAACCGCTGCTGGCGGCGGTACTGGCGGGTTCGTTTCTGGGCGAATATCTTGATCTGCGTGGCAAGCTGGGGCTGGCGCTGGGATTTGGCGGGATCGTGTTTATCGCGGCACCTGAGCTGTTTAGCGCGCAGGGCGAAAGTTATGCGCTCGGCATTGCCTATATTTTATTGGCAGCACTTGGTATCACTTTCAGCAACCTCTTGATCCGGCGGATCGCCGGGCAGATCGACGCCATAATGGGGATGGGGATACAGATGCTGATCGGCAGCGTTCCGCTTGGCATTGCGGCATTGGTGATGGAAGAGCCGTCAAGCGTGGATTGGTCCATGCGCTTTGTGGTTATCCTTCTGGTGCTAAGCCTGTTTGGGTCGTCACTGGCCTATTGGCTGTGGAGTTCGGTTTTGGAGAAAACCGAGCTTAACCGCGCCAATGCCTATAGTTTTCTCGTGCCTATTTTCGGCCTGTCGATGGGAGCGTTATTTTTTGGCGAGACTTTGGGCTGGCCCGATTATATCGGCATTGCCCTCACGCTGGCGGGGATTGCACTGGTCACAAGCAAACGCACGCCTGCGCTGGCAGTTACGACTTGAATGGT
>CAYPUW010000218.1:3026-4390 GCA_964413925.1 uncultured Rhodobacter sp.
GGTCACGGCTTGAACGGGCGCAACTTGAACGGGATTGATTTGCATTTCGCGCGCAATATGCGCAAACCAGAGTAGTATTGCGACCACAGGCGAGAAAGGCCGAAACAAATGACAATCAAAGCATCTGATTTGTTCGTGCAGGCACTGGAAAACGAAGGTGTCGAGTATGTTTTTGGCGTGCCGGGAGAGGAAAACCTCGACTTTTTAGACTCGCTCAGCCGTTCTAATATCCGGTTCGTATTGACGCGCCATGAACAAGGGGCGGGCTTTATGGCGGCGACTTACGGGCGGCTTACCGGGCGTCCGGGGGTGTGCTTGGCCACGCTTGGGCCGGGGGCGACCAATTTGGTGACGGCGGCGGCTTATGCCCAGTTGGGGGCGATGCCGATGCTGATGATCACCGGGCAAAAGCCGATCAAGACCAACAAACAGGGGCGTTTTCAGATCATTGACGTGGTCAATATGATGCGCCCATTAACCAAGATGACCCACCAGATCGTGACCGCAGGCGGGGTGCCGTCGCGGGTGCGCGAGGCCTTTCGCCTGGCCAGCGAAGAGCGCCCCGGAGCCGTGCATCTGGAGCTGCCCGAAGACATCGCCGCCGATGTGACAGAGGATGGTCATATCTTCGAGGTCACCCCGCCGCAAATCCCTGAATGCGGAGAAGCCGCGATTGAGCAGGCGGTTCAGATGATCCGTCAGGCGCGCCGGCCATTGCTGCTGATCGGGGCCGGAGCCAACCGCCAAAACGCCATCCCCGCGCTGCGTGCTTTCGTCGAGAAAACCGGCATCTTCTTTTTCAACACCCAGATGGGCATGGGCGTGATCGGTGGGCAGCACGAGAAATTCGTCGGCACAACCGCGCTGTCATCGGGCGATTATGTCCATTGCGCGATTGATCACGCCGACCTGATTATCAATGCAGGCCATGACGTGGTCGAAAAACCGCCGTTCTTTATGGAGCATGGCGGCGCCAAGGTCATTCACATCAATTTCACCCCGGCGCAGGTGGATCGGGTCTATTTCCCGCAAACCGAGTTGATTGGCGATATTGGCGCGACATTTAGAAAACTCGCAGATCAGCTTGAACCTATCCCCACCCACGAAACCAAATATTTCGAGCGGGTGCGCAAACATGTGCTGGAGCATATCAGCGAAAACTCGGACGATCCGCGTTTTCCCATGGTGCCTCAGCGCATCGTTTGTGACGTGCAGAAAGTCATGGGGCAGGACGGCATTATCGCGCTGGATAACGGCATGTATAAAATCTGGTTTGCGAGGAACTATCGGGCGCACCAGCCCAACACCGTGCTTTTGGACAATGCGCTGGCGACTATGGGGGCGGGGCTGCCAGCGGCGATGAT
>CAYPUW010000219.1:0-4373 GCA_964413925.1 uncultured Rhodobacter sp.
GTGGAGGAAGTGGGGTAACATCAGATCAAGAGTTAATCGAGACCGGCGAGTATTTTGAGTTGGAGGCCGTACCAATGCTATGAGCAATTGGCCAGGCCCTCAGCGGACAGCCCGAAGCGTTAACGATTGAACGGGACAAAATCATGGTTAACGAGGTCGGTCGCACCTCTATTGCGGGGATTTGGGCCGGAGGAGATTGCGCCAGCGGTGGCGATGATCTGACGGTGACGGCGGTGGCCGAAGGGCGCAATGCGGCCGAAGATATTCATGCCGCGCTGTCGGCATAAGGGAGGATTGAGATATGGCTGATCTAACAAGTAACTTCGTCGGGATCAAATCCCCCAACCCGTTTTGGCTGGCCAGCGCGCCGCCCACAGATAAGGAATATAACGTGCGTCGCGCGTTTGAGGCCGGTTGGGGTGGCGTGGTTTGGAAGACGCTGGGCGAGGCCGGGCCGCCGGTGGTTAATGTGAACGGGCCGCGATACGGGGCGATCTGGGGGGCGGATCGGCGCTTGTTGGGCCTTAATAATATAGAGCTGATCACGGATCGACCGCTGGAGGTGAACCTGCGCGAGATCAAATCGGTCAAGCGCGATTATCCTGATCGTGCTGTCGTGGTCTCGCTGATGGTGCCTTGTGAGGAGGAACCTTGGAAGGTGATCCTTCCGTTGGTCGAGGAAACTGGAGCGGACGGGATCGAGCTTAATTTTGGTTGTCCGCACGGGATGGCAGAGCGCGGTATGGGCAGCGCTGTCGGCCAAGTACCGGAATATATCGAGATGGTGACGCGCTGGTGCAAGCAATATACCCGCATGCCGGTGATCGTGAAACTGACGCCGAATATCACCGATATTCGTATGCCTGCGGCGGCGGCGCTGCGGGGTGGAGCCGATGCGGTCAGCTTGATTAACACCATCAATTCGATCACATCCGTTAACCTTGATCTGTTCGCGCCGGAGCCGACGATTGACGGGGTGGGCGCGCATGGGGGCTATTGCGGGCCTGCGGTCAAGCCGATTGCGCTTAATATGGTGGCCGAGATCAAGCGTTTTGCCGAGACCGCCGATCTGCCGATTTCGGGTATTGGCGGGGTGACGACATGGCGCGATGCTGCGGAATTTATCGCGCTGGGGGCCGGAAATGTGCAGGTTTGCACAGCGGCGATGACTTACGGGTTCAAAATTGTGCAGGAGATGATCTCGGGCCTGAGCCAGTGGATGGATGAGGGCGGGCATGAGAGCGTGGCGTCGATTGTTGGCCGTGCGGTGCCGAACTGTCGTGATTGGCAGGATCTGAACCTTAATTATGTGACCAAAGCCGTGATCAATCAGGACGCTTGCATCAAATGTGGACGCTGTTTTGAGGTGTGCGAGGATACCTCGCATCAGGCGATTTTTGATGTGATTGACGGGGCGCGTGGCTTTAAGGTTAATGATGCTGAATGTGTTGCCTGTAACCTTTGCGTTAACGTTTGTCCGGTTGACAATTGCATCACCATGGCAGAATTGCCGCTGGGCGAAGTTGATCCGAGGACCGGCAAGAAGGTTGCGACATATGCGAATTGGCAGACACATCCGAATAATCCGGCAAGTAAAGCGGCCGAATAAGGCCAGCGCAGTTTGACCCTGAATTCAGATCAGGGTCGTGGGCATTTGGCGATGTTGGTGTTTTCGATGCTGGTTGCCGGCTCTTTCAGCCTTGGGCATTTGGTGGCCAACGAGATTTCGCCACCGGCGTTGACGGCGGCTCGGTTTGTGTTGGCGGCGGGGGTGATGGGCGGTTTGATACTGGTCGGGCCGGGGTTCCGGCGGTCAGATTTTCGTGCATCGTGGCGCTATTTATTGCTGGGTATGATGCTGGCGATTTACTTTGTTTTGATGTTTGAGGGGCTGAAAACAGCCAAGCCGATCTCGGCGTCAGCGGTGTTTACCTTGATGCCGATTATTGCGGCAGTGGCCGGGTATTTTGTTGTCGGTCAGGTGACCACGCGGCGGATGGCGCTGGCGTTGTTTATTGCAGCGCTGGGCGCACTTTGGGTGATTTTTCGCGGTGATTTCGCGGCCTTTATGAAGTTTGATGTGGGGCGGGGCGAAGTGATTTTCTTTACCGGGATTATCAGCCACGCGGTCTATACGCCGATGGTCAAACGGCTTAATCGCGGCGAAAGTCCGATTGTGTTTACCTTTGGCACGCTGGTGGGTGGCTCGGTCATTCTGGTGCTGTTTGGGGCGCGTGATCTGGTGGCGACCGACTGGGGAGCGTTGCCACGGATTGTTTGGATAACCCTTGGATATCTGGTGATTTTCTCGACTGCGGCGAGCTTTGTGGCGGTGCAATATGCGGCCCTTAGGCTGCCTGCGGCCAAGGTGCTGGCCTATACTTACCTAACCCCTACATGGGTAATTTTATGGGAATTTGCCTTTGGCAACGGCGTGCCGCAACCGATGATGATCCTTGGGGTCGGGGCGACGATTGTGGCGCTGGTTATGTTGCTGAAGGACGAAGCTGGCGGCGAAACATCTCGCTGAGATGCATGGCGGCGTCCTCAAAGCGCGAGGCGGCGCGATGGTCGAGGATCACGCTGACTTGTGCGTCAAAATCGGCGTAATGTTGGGTGGTGGCCCAGATCGAGAAAATCAGGTGGTAAGGGTCGATGGGGGCGATCAGGCCGGCCTCGGACCATGATTTTATCACCGCCGCTTTCTCGTCGACCAGTGATTTTAACGGGCCGGAAATTTGCTCCATGATGCGTGGCGCGCCTTGCAGGATTTCGTTGGCGAAAAGGCGGCTTTCGCGCGGGAAGTCGCGGGCCATTTCGAGCTTGCGCATGACATAGGCGGTGATCTCTTCAATCGGCTCGCCCTTGGCGTCGAGGATTTTCAGGGGTTCAAGCCAGCGGTCGAGCAGGCGTTCGAGCAGGCGGGCGTGGATTTCCTGTTTACCGTCGAAATAGTAAAGCAGGTTGGGTTTGGAGAGACCGGCCTCGGTGGCGATCTGGTCGATGGTCGAGCCGCGATAGCCGAAGGTTGCGAACACCTCCAGCGCGGCGGTCATGATCAGTTCGGTCTTTTCGCGCTGGATGCGCGTCTGGGTTTTTGATGCCGCTGAGCGTGCCAATGCCTCTGCCCTTTAATACTCGTTAACAAAACTGGTCGCGCCCGAGGATGGGTTTTCTGACCAACTGGTTAAAAGATCAAAGCATGAAATTGCGCGCTACGCAAGAATCTCGGTATTTTGGCACGGCTCTCAGATCGCTCCGTAAACCGCGCGGGCCTCGGCGTAGGACATCAATTTGCGGCGTTTTTCGTCCCAGAGTTGGAGCTTGACGCAAGCGAAGCTCTGCCACAGGGTCAGGCGTTGGGATTGGGCCAGCACCGGATGATCGCGCAAAACTTCGGTTAGGCGATAGCAGGGGATGCGGCTGTAAAGATGGTGGACGTGGTGGATGCCAATATTGGCGGTGACCCATTGCAGCACCCGTGGCAGGGCATAATGGGAGCTGCCTTGGAGGGCGGCGTCGTGCATCTGCCAGTCCTTGTTTCGCTCCCAATGGGCGTCTTCAAACTGGTGTTGGATGTAAAACATCCAGAGGCCGAGCGATGCGCCGACCAGCGTGGTGGGGACGAAAATCAAAACCACGGTCATCAGGCCGCCGAAATAAATCAAGAGGGCGATTGTGATGGCGATGGCCAGATTGGTGGTCATGGCGCTGGTCCAAAAGCGCCAGCCTGATTTCATCAGGCCCAAGGGGATGCGGTTTTGCACATAGAACAGGTAAAATGGGCCAAAACCGAACAAAACCAACGGGTTGCGATAGAGGCGATAGCCAAGGCGACCCCAGCGAGATCTGGCCTTATACTCGTCATATGTCAGCGTGGTGATGTCGCCCATGCCGCGTTTGTCGAGGTTTCCTGACGAGGAATGATGCACCGAATGGGTGTGGCGCCAGACGTCATATGGGGTGAGTGTGAGGGTTCCAAGGCCGCGACCGATCCAGTCACCCAGCCGTTTGCTTTTGAAAAACGAGCGGTGGCCGCAGTCGTGTTGAATGACGAACAGGCGCACCAAAAACAGGCCGTTGGCGATGGCGATGGCCAGCGCCAGCCAATAGCTGATCGACAAAGCCCACCATGCCCCGGCCCACAGAGCGAGGAATAAGGCGAGGCTGATGGACAGCTCGAACAGGCTGCGCGGCACGTTGGGGTCGCGATACTTGGACAGAACGCCGACCCACTCGCGGGAGGTTGCTGGTTCGGGTTTGATTGCGCGGTCGCCGGGTTTGCTTGTCATTTATGTGCTCGATCCAGATCGGTTATCCGTGAGGAATACGGATATCAGAGAGTGGTGTGCGCGTTAAATGCGGCATAAACA
>CAYPUW010000220.1:0-4370 GCA_964413925.1 uncultured Rhodobacter sp.
GGCTAACCTGCGACAAATCGGAGCGAAACCAGATAATGGCACGCTGCCGGTGGTGAAAACTGATCTCGCGCTGATGGTGCAGGATTAATGGGTCCTGCCCCTAGTTGGCCAGCGAAAATAGCTCGCTCGGGGTCAGGACCAGATCAAAGGCCAGCTTAATGCTGATCGACAAAACCAGCAGCGCCAGCAAAATCCGCAACGTATCGGCCTTGAGCTTCACGCCGATTCGCGTGCCGATCTGTGCACCGATTACCCCACCAACCAGCAGGATGAACCCAAGCACAATATCGACGGTCTGGTTCTCGACCGCGTGCAACACGGTGGTAAAGCTCAGCATGAAGGTGATTTGAAACAGCGACGTGCCAACCACAACCTTGGTCGGCATGCCCAGAATATAAATCATCGCGGGCAGCATCAAAAAGCCGCCGCCAACCCCCATGATCGCAGAAAGCACGCCAACCATGATGCCAATTCCAAACGGCGGGATGGCGCTGATATAAAGCTTGGATGTACGGAACTTGACCTTCAGCGGCCAGCCATGAACCCAAGAATGATGCTTGCGCGCCGCACGTCTGTGATGGGCCTGATTGCGGCGGCGAAACGCGGCCAGTGCCTCGATCAGCATCAGCCCGCCAACCACGCCAAGCAGCAGCACATAGCTGAGCTTGACCAACAGATCGACTTGGCCAATCCGCTCCAGCACCTTGAATATTTGCACCCCAACCGCAGAGCCGACCAAGCCCCCCGCCAACAACACCGACCCCATGCGATAATCGACCGACTTGCGTCTGAGATGCGCGAGCATGCCCGAAAAAGAGGATGCAACGATCAGCGTTCCCTGGGTTCCAACCGCAACCGCAGGTGGAATCCCGATCATGAACAAAAGCGGCGTCAGGATAAATCCACCGCCAACACCGAAGATACCAGACAGGATGCCGACCGTGGTGCCAAGGCCGAGCAACAAGAACACGCTGACCGAAACTTCAGCGATTGGCAGGTAACTTTGCATGAGACTGATCCAAATAAGAACTGCGCGCTTTTAGGCCATCTTTCCCGCTATGGCAAAGCGATGCCCTGCGACATAGTTTCCAAACAGACCCGCCGCTGCGTCACCGCTCCTTCACATAAGGCACGCCACCGGCTTTTGGCGGCACGGCTTTGCCCACGAATCCGGCCAGAATAACCACGGTCAGAATGTAGGGCAGGGCGTTGGTGAACTGCACCGGAATGGTAAACAGATTGAATACGTCGATCTTTGGGTAAAGCAGGCTAATGGCCTCAAGAAAGCCAAACAACAGCGTTGCGCCCAGTATATAAAACGGGCGCCACTTTGCGAATATCAAAGCCGCCAGCGCGATATAGCCTCGCCCCGCCGTCATCTCTCGACCAAAGCTTGCCGCCTGCGATGTGGCCAGATACGCCCCGGCAATACCACATAAAACGCCTGCGATCATAACGGCAGCATAACGTTGGCGCACGACCGAAATACCTGCCGTATCGACCGAGGCCGGGTTCTCGCCAACCGCGCGCAGACGCAGACCAAACCGCGTGCGAAACAATATCCACCACGACAGGGGGACCGCCAAAAGCGCGATATAGACAATCGCCGTGTGACCCGAAATCACATTCGCATAGATCGGTCCCAAAATCGGTACGTCTCGCAAAACATCAACAAATGGCAGGGTAATATCATGAAACCGCGCACTGCCCGTCAGCGTCGGTGTGCCGCCGCCTTTTTGATAAAGCGCGTTGCCAATCACAACCGTCAACCCCGACGCCAAAAAGTTCAGCGCAACACCGGAAATAAGCTGATCTCCGCGATAGGTGATCGACGCAAGCCCGTGAATGAACGAAAACACCATCGAGCCGGCAATCGCCGCCAACACCCCCAGCCAGACATTGCCGGTTTCATAGGACACCGCTGCGGACAAAAATGCTGCGACCAGCATTTTTCCTTCAAGCCCGATGTCGAAAATACCCGCACGCTCGGAAAACAGGCCAGCAAGGCTCGCCAGAATAAGCACCGTCGAGAGGCGGATGGTCATGTCCATAGTCAGAAGGAATTGCAGGAATGTTTGTGCGATATCCATCAGCTTCGCCTCTTCCTCATCCGCAAAAACAGGCGCTCGACCGGGTCGTGAACCATGTAGTTCAAGGCCCCGGTAAACAGAATGATCAGCGCCTGAATGACCAGAACCATCTCGCGGCTAACGTCGGGCATCTCCCATAACAGCTCAAAGCCACCTTGGGTTAACATGCCAAATAACAGCGCCGCCAGCACGATACCAAACGGGTGCGAGCGCCCCATCAGCGCGACCGCGATGCCGATAAAACCGGCCCCTTCGACGAAATCCTTAATCAGACGTCCTTGCTCGCCCATCACGACGTTGATCGACAGCATCCCCGCCAGTGCGCCCGAGATCAGCATAGAGACAATGATAATCTTCGTGGCGGAAATTCCCGCATATTTGGCCGCGTCCTCGTTATGCCCCATCGCGCGAATCTCATAGCCAAGTCGCGTGCGCCACAACAAATACCAGACCCCGATCGCGCAGAGGATCGCTAGAATGAAACTAACATTAAGCGGTGCGGATTTGCTGAACTCAATACCGAGCGGGGCCAAAAGCTCGTGCGCTGTTGGCAGGTGCGCCCCCGCTGGAAAGGCCAGCGACTCGGCGTTCTGGGATTTCGGATTTTTCAGGATGCCGTTCAGTAAATAGCCCATCAGCGCGGCACCGATAAAGTTGAACATAATGGTGGTGATCACGATGTGACTGCCACGCTTGGCTTGCAAATAGGCCGGAATGAATGCCCAAGCCGCGCCAAACAGCCCGCCGCCCAGAATGGCAAAAGGCAGCGCGACCATCCAGTTGGGCCAGTTGAACGCCAGCAACACAATGGCCGTGCCGACACCGGCAACCGCCGCCTGACCTTCGCCCCCGATGTTGAACATGCGCGCGTGAAACGCCACCGCCACGGCCAAGCCGGTAAAGATATAGTTGGTGGCATAATAAAGCGTGTAACCAATGCCCGACGTGCTCCCGAGAGAGCCGGAGATCATGATCCAGATCGCGCGAAACGGGTTCTCGCCAATGGCCAAAACCACCAGCCCCGACACGAAAAACGCCAATATCACGTTGATGAAAGGCACGAGGAAAACGTCGGCCCAGCGAGGCATTCTGTCCATCAGGCGGCCTTCCCGTCAATACCGGCCATCAACAGGCCAAGGTCTTTTTCGTCAGTTTCAGAGGTGATCCGCTCGCCTTGAATGGTGCCGTTAAACATCACCGCGACCCGATCAGACAGCGAAAGGATCTCTTCCAATTCCACCGATACCAGCAAGATCGCCTTGCCTGCATCGCGAAGTTGAACGATCTGCTTGTGGATAAATTCAATCGCGCCGATATCGACGCCGCGTGTGGGTTGCCCGACCAGCAAGATGTCAGGATTGCGCTCGATCTCGCGCGCCAGCACGATCTTTTGCTGATTGCCACCAGAGAAGTTCTGGGCCAGCAAGCGCGGATGCGGCGGGCGGATATCGAACCGTTCCATCTTTTGCTCGGTATCGCTCAGGATCGCCTTATTATCCATGAACAGCCGGTTTTTCTGGTATTCTAGCTCGTTGTGATAGCCAAAACACATGTTTTCCCAAGCCATGAAATTCATGATCAGACCCAGCCTCTGGCGGTCCTCCGGCACATGGGAAATGCCAAGCTTGCGCCGGGCTTGCCCGTTGGCGCGACGGCCCGTCAGGGGGATCTCCGTGCCATTAACCTTGACCGAGCCGGTCGCCATCGAAATCCCGCCCAGCACATCGAGCAAATCGGACTGTCCATTGCCATCAACCCCGGCAATCCCCAATATCTCGCCTGCTTTCACATGCAGCGAGATGCCTTTAAGGCGCTCGACCCCGGCCTCGTCGCGCACGCGCAAATCGGTCACTTCAAGCAATGTCTTGCCAACCTGCGCCGGTGACTTGTCAACGCGCAGCAGAACTTTGCGGCCTACCATCAGCTCGGCAAGTTTGGGCGGGCTGGTTTCGCGGGTCTTGCCGGTCGCGGTCATTTCACCGCGCCGCATCACGCTGACCGTATCGGTCACATCCATGATTTCGCGCAGCTTATGAGTGATCAGAATGATGGTCTTGCCCTGTTCGCGCAGGTTTCTGAGAATGCGAAACAGATGGTCGGCCTCGGTCGGGGTCAACACGCCGGTCGGCTCGTCCAAAATCAGAATCTCGGCCTGCCTGTAGAGCGCCTTGAGGATTTCGACCCGTTGCTGATGGCCAACCGACAGGTTTTCGATCAGCGCGTCAGGATTGACCTCCAACTCGTATTCGCGTGCCAGTTCCACCAGAACCGCGCGCGCTT
>CAYPUW010000221.1:0-4354 GCA_964413925.1 uncultured Rhodobacter sp.
ACAAACCGTTGGAGGTTATTGCGCCCTGTGTCGCTCCACCCCCCTCCGCCAACCATCACCAGCGGTTTTTTGGCCTGCGTTAGCAACTCAACCGCTCGATCAAGGTCATTTTGCGCAGGAGCCGCCTCCGATATCACCACCGGCCTGCCAGCAAGCGCACGGGTTTGATCGCGCAGCATATCCTCGGGCAGCGCGACCACCACCGGACCGGGACGGCCCGACATAGAGGTGGCAAACGCGCGGCCAAGGACTTCGGGGATGCGCTCGGCACTGTCGATCTCTGTGACCCATTTTGCCACATCGCCAAAGAACGCCCGATAGTCGATCTCCTGAAAGGCTTCGCGCTGGCGCATATTTCGGCCGATTTGCCCGACAAACAGGATCATAGGTGAGCTGTTTTGCCGCGCCGTATGTATGCCAATGGCGGCGTTGGTCGCGCCGGGGCCGCGCGTGACAAAACAAATCCCCGGCTTTCCGGTTAGCTTACCGTAAGCCTCGGCCATAAACGCGGCCCCCCCCTCATTGCGCGCACCGATCAGCCGAATTTGGTTTTTCACATCATAAAGCGCGTCGAGAACTTCTAAATAGCTCTCGCCGGGAACTCCATAAGCCGTACTAACACCTTGATTAAGAAGGCATTCCACCAAGAGCCTGCCGCCAGTTTTTGTCTGTGTCATGGGATCGTTCCGATTGTTGAGATGGGATTATTTGGGCCGAATAATTACAGACTAAGCGCACAATTTCGTACGTGCCAGCACATAATCGTCACTTCCGCACGCCTTACGTCAAGTGTTTTGGCGTCGTTGAGAGAGTTGCACTCACGCGACCCGATATTTGGTGACCTTTAACCCACACAAGCCAAAGAAAACCAATTGCCCTGTGGACCAAAACAAGTTGTGATTGTATTCAGTGAGGGTCATATACTCGTTGGACCAACAAATGTCGTGGTTGTCGCCTGAACTTGACTATGTTCAAAGCATTCTGGATTGTCGCTCGGTCGATCAGGTCTGGTCGATATACTCTGCAAAGATGTTGGAATTCGGCTTTGATCGGCTTATTTTTGCCGTGAATCGGTTCCGCGCTTCGGGTGACTTTGGTGACCCTTCCGACGCGCTGATTTTGACCAATCACGAAAAGAGCTACATCGATATTTTCCTTGGCCAAGAGCTTTATATCAAGGCGCCGATGGCGGTTTGGGTGGTGAACAACCTTGGGTCTTGCAGTTGGCAATGGGCGGAAAACAGGCGCAAGAACGGGCAAAATACCGATAGCGAGAACAAAATTCTCGACCTGAACGAAAGAATGGGCATCACGGCGGGCTATTCTATCAGTTTTGCGGATATCTCAGAGCGCAGTACCTCGGGTATTGGTCTCTGCGCCAAACGAGGGTTAACGCAAGCCGAAGTCGATGACATCTGGTCTCGTGTCGGCTCGGAAATAGAGACCTATAGCAAAGTTATGAACCACAAGATTTGCACCTTACCGTTTGAGCGTCCGGGCACCCCCCTGACGGACCGGCAGCGCGAAGCTTTGCAATGGGTTGCAGACGGCAAAACTGTTCAGGATGTAGCGACAATTCTGGGGCTTGGGCAGGCGACTGTTGAAAAACACCTGCGGCGCGCGCGAGAGAATTTGAACGCGGAAACCACGGCGCAGGCTGTGCTGAAAGCCTCGATCCAGAATCAGTTTTTTCTGTTTCGCGGTAATAAAGGTAAAGCCGGGGCTGAATATACAGCCATAAACGTAAAAAAACTTACCTAAGGTAAGGGTATCCTTACTTTCGCGGTCGTTAACTATTTGCGACACTGAACACAGTTCCATGAGTGGTGGCAATATTGCCGGGGAGCTGGGGGTTGTCCGGAATCCATGTTTTTCCGGCAGATGGACGATCCTGGGGCCAGTTGACTGAATTTTTCTGTTGGCTGGCCGCGTGGTCAATCTGTCGCTTTGGAGTTCCCTCTTCAGAGTTAGATAGTAAAGACAGAAAAACGGCGCTGATTTTGGTCAGCGCCGTTTTTTTTACCAAATTGCGAAAGCGAAATTAGCTGCCCATAGTTTTGGCAACTTCGGCGGCAAAATCCTCGGTCACTTTTTCAATGCCTTCGCCGACTTCAAGGCGAACAAACCCGGTGATTTCAACGCCGGCGTCTTTGGCGGCTTGTGCAACCGTAACATCGGGGTTGACCACGAATTTCTGATTGAGCAGGGTCACTTCCTCAAAGAACTTCTTCATCCGGCCCTTGATCATATTTTCGATGATATTGTCGGGCTTGCCGCTTTCACGCGCTTGCTCGGTCAGCACAGCTTTCTCGCGCTCAACAACCGCCTGATCAAGATCATCCGATGACAATGAGGAGGGGTTTACGGCCGCCACATGCATAGCAATCTGATGGCCGATGCCATTATCAGAGCCGGTCATGGCTACAAGAACACCGATCGCACCCATGCCGGGAGCCGCCGCGTTATGCACATAAGAGGCGACCGTTTCGCCCTTGAGGCGCGCCATGCGGCGCACATTCATGTTCTCGCCGATGGTCGCGACTTTGTCGGTCACGGTTTCAGCAACCGACTTGCCGTTAACATCCGCACCGAGCAGACCATCGAGATCGCTTGCGCCCAACGCCGCCTTGGCAATACTGCCAACCATGCCCTGAAAGTCGGCATTCTTGGCGACGAAATCGGTTTCCGAGTTGACCTCGACAACCACGCCAACGCCGTTTGCAGAGGCGACGCCAACCAGACCTTCGGCGGCGGTACGGCCCGATTTTTTGGCCGCTTTGGCCAGACCTTTGGTGCGCAGCCAATCAATCGCTGCCTCCATCTCGCCGTCGGTTTCGGTGAGGGCGCGCTTGGCGTCCATCATGCCTGCGCCGGAAATGTCACGCAGTTCTTTTACCAATTTAGCTGTGATAGCCATCTGGTTTCTCCTTGGAGCTGTGATGTTTTATCCTGATCAGGGCGGATTAACTTCCGCCCTGATCAGATTGATTTCTAAGCGTTATTCAAGCTTCGGCTTTAGCGGCCTTAGCTTTGGTTGCTTTAGTTTCAGCTTTGGCTTCTGTCTTGGCCTCCACTTTGGCCTCAACAGGCGCCGCTTTTTCAGCCACCACTTCTTCAACAACCGCCGCCTCAACCGGCGCATCTTCTAGCGCGCCGATATCAACACCAGCAGAACCCATCTGCGCGCTCATCCCGTCTAGGGCTGCGCGGGTGATCAGATCGCAATAAAGCGCGATTGCGCGCGCCGCATCGTCATTACCGGGGATCGGGAAATCGATACCAGCAGGCGACGAGTTGCTGTCAAGCACGGCAACAACCGGAATGCCGAGCTTGTTGGCCTCAGCTACGGCCAGCGCCTCTTTATTGGTGTCAATGACGACCAGCAGATCAGGCACACCGCCCATTTCGCGAATACCGCCCAGCGAGGCTTGCAATTTTGTCTGCTGGCGTTGCATGCCAAGCAGCTCTTTCTTGGTAAGGCCTTCACTGCCTTCAGCCAATTGCTCGTCGTAAGATTTAAGCCGACCGATGGATTTGGAAACCGTGTTCCAGTTGGTCAGCGTGCCGCCGAGCCAACGGTGGTTCATGTAATATTGTGCCGAACGCTCGGCCGCATCAGCGATGGCTTTTTGTGCCTGCCGTTTGGTGGCCACGAACAAAATGCGCCCGCCTTTGGCAACAGTTTCGCGCACCGCATTCAGTGCTGCGTCAAGCAGCGGCACGGTTTGGGTCAGATCCATGATGTGGATGCCGTTTTTTGCGCCATAGATATATTGATCCATGCGCGGGTTCCAGCGATGTGTCTGGTGACCATAGTGAACGCCTGCCTCAAGCAGCTGGCGCAATGTGAACTCAGGAAGAGCCATTGTCGTTTTCCTTTCCGGTTTTAACCTAGGGCGGGAGAAGAGCATGTGCCCAACCGGTGGAGCGCCGGGGATTTCTCCCCCGATCACCCGCAAGACCCGCCTGTGGATTTATGAGACTGGGCTTTAGGCGATAAAGCTGCCCACTGCAAGCCCAATCAGGTGCACACCCACGGAGTCAAACATGGGGTCGGAAGCGCGATTGCGCCAATGTAAGGCTTGCAACTTGCCATCTGGGCCGTAAACACTCCGACATGACGAAAAATATCGACGTTTTATGTATCGGCTCGGTCCTGTGGGACATCATCGGGCGCGCCTCCAGCCATATGGAACGTGGCTCTGACGTGCCCGGTCGCATCAGCCGTTTGCCGGGTGGGGTGGCGATGAATATCGCGATGGCGCTGAACCGGTTGGATTTGCGCACGGCTCTGCTGAGCGCTATCGGTCAGGACGCCGAGGGCAAAGAGTTGTTGCGCGCGGCCAAGGCATTG
>CAYPUW010000222.1:0-4327 GCA_964413925.1 uncultured Rhodobacter sp.
TAAGCTCGCACCTTGTGCCAAGCAGGCTGAAATCATCAGCCACGCGGAATTTTTCATAATCACCGGGCCGACACACCGAAACATTGACGTCAGCGCGCATATTGCCGTTTTGCATATTGCCATCACAGGTGCCGAGATAGCGCAGGATCTGGCGCAGTTTGATCACATAGGCCGCCGCCTCTTCGGGGCTGCGAATATCGGGGCGGCTGACGATCTCCATCAGCGCAACACCCGTGCGGTTGAGATCGACGAACGAGTTGTTGGGGTCCATGTCATGCACGGATTTTCCGGCATCCTGCTCCAGATGAATACGCTCAATGCGAACCAATCGCGCCTCGCCCTTGCCCATCTCGACCAGCACCTCGCCCTCGCCAACAATCGGGTGGTAAAGCTGGCTGATCTGGTAACCTTGCGGCAGGTCAGGGTAGAAATAGTTCTTGCGATCAAAAGCTGAAAACAGGTTAATCTCGGCCTTAAGGCCAAGCCCCGTGCGCACCGCTTGCTCGACGCAAAACTCGTTGATCACCGGCAGCATCCCCGGCATGGCCGCGTCCACAAATGCCACGTTCGAATTCGGTTCGGCCCCAAATTTGGTCGACGCCCCCGAGAACAGCTTGGCCTTGCTTGAAACCTGCGCGTGAACCTCAAGGCCGATAACCAGCTCCCAATCCTCACGCGCACCGGCGATAGTTTTGACTTTTGGCGAGGTATAAGAGAGGTCAAGCATGAGGTTTTCCGGCGAATTTATGATTTCGCAGCAGTGTTATGACAGCCCCGTGGCAGAGGCAAGAGGCAGGACAGGTTTGCCGCTGGCTTCAACGCTGCGAAGTTCAGAACTGGCGTTCATAAGCGCCATTTTTCTTACCCGTCAGCGTTGTGTTGACCTCGCCGCCAAACTCCAAACGCTCGTCGCAACGAATATCGCGTAATCCGTTGGTGGCGGTGTCGAGGATTTCAAACCGAAGGTTGCAGTTGAACGCCCCCAACATGAATTTGCGCCCCTTATAGTTGTAGCTGATGACATAAATCACCGGAGCGTTGGTCTTTTTGGTCTCGACAATTGACAAAATCTCGTACTCGGCACCCATCGGCACAGGTTCGACCGAAAGATCGGGCCAGTCGATGAAAACTGCGCGCTTGGCCTTTTCAAACTGCGCCTGCGCCGGGGTGAGAGCGAAAGCCCACGCCAAAATCGCGGTAGTTGCTAGGGTAAAAAACGATTTTGCAATGGTCATGTTTATATCCTTTTTCGCCGGTGAGGTTTTGGGCCAGCAGGCTTGGCTATCTGCCGCCGCCCACATCAATCGAGGTTGCGGTAATATAGGTCGCTTTGTCTGACATCAGATAAATGATGGTGTCGGCGACCTCTCTGGCGCTGCCGGCGCGCTGCATGGGCAGCTCGTTTGACATATTCCTGACCCGATCCGGCTCGCCGTTCTTGGCGTGGATTTCGGTGTCGATAATGCCGGGACGCACCCCAACCACCCGCACGCGATTGGTGGCCATCTCGTCGCCAAGACCCTTGGTCAGCACATCAAGCGCGCCCTTAGAGGCGGCATAATCCACATACCGACCGGCACCGCCAAGGCGCGCGGCAATCGAGGAAACGTTAACAATTACCCCACCAGCCCCGCCAAATTGATAGGACATTCTGATGGCAGCTTGCTTGGCACAAAGGAACGGGCCGATGGTATTGATGTCAAACATCCGCCGCAAACGCGCGTGTGAAAGGCTCTCGACCCGCGCGGCCTCATCGGCGATTCCAGCGTTGTTCACCAGCACGCCCAGTTCGCCTAGCTCGTCATCAAAGCGCTCAAACATGTCCTCAACGTCGTCTGGATCGGAGATATCCGCTTGTAAAATGACGGCGGTCTGGCCAAGTGCACGCACTCTTTTTGCTGTGATTTCAGCACCTTCACGGTCGCTGTGATAGCCGATGCCAACGTCATACCCGCACTCTGCCGCTGCGATTGCGGTGGCTGCGCCAATCCCAGAGCTTGCGCCGGTAATCAAAATTGTTTTTGGCACGTTGACCATTCAGCCCCCTAGCGAGAATTCCCTCACCGTACCCTTTCAGGATGTGAGGCTCAATCGGGTTAACCTTTTTGCGCGCCCAACTAACGTCAAGTGGGGCGTTTCGGGTACAGTTAACAAACCCTTGCTGAAAGGCTAAGGGAGTTAACCTTTCAGCATCCGTTCGACCATCTCCGACGCGTCGCGCGACAAAGCATCGGTGTTGGAGATTTTGTCAAGCTGTGCGCGCATCTGTTGCGCGCGACCTTGATCAAACCAGCGCCAAGTCTCAAATACCGTACACATTCGTGCGGTGGTTTGAGGGTTAATCGGATCGAGGCGCAACAGCCAATCGGCGACAAATCTGTACCCTCCGCCGCTGGGATCGTGAAATCCCGTTGGATTCATATTGGCAAAGCCCGAGATCAGGCTGCGAAAACGATTGGGATTTTTCCAGTCGAAATCCTTGTGATTTGCCAGAGATTTCACCACTTCTACCGCCTGATCGGGCAGGGCGAGACCGGCCTGAAGCATAAACCATTTATCAATGACCAACTCGTTATTGTGCCATTTTTGATAAAACGCCGCCGTTTCGGCCTCTGCCTGCCCGATGGACAAAAGACTGGCCAGCGCCGAGAGGGCTTCGGTCATGTTATCGGCCCGCCGGTACTGATGTTGCGCGCGCTCGGGACCGTCTCGCAAAGTTAACAGCCCCAAAACTGCCGCGCGCAAGGCCCGCCGTCCCGCGTCTTTTGCATCGGGGCTATAGGGGCCGGAAACGGTCATCGCGTCGTAAAGATGGCGCAGATCCGGTCCCATGTTGTGGGCAATCGCACGTGCTAAATTTCGCCGAGCGGTGAAAATCATCGTCGGATCAGGTGTTTTGCCCAGATCGTGAATGGTTTTTATGACCTCGCCCATCGACGGCAAGCCCAGAGCCAGCGCGCGAAACGCCGGATCAAGCGTGCCATTGGTGGCCGTTAGATGCATGGCTTCAAGCAAGGCTGGATCAGGCTCACCACCCGTTAAAATCATCTCCACCAGCACATCGCGGGATAGACTTTGCCCAGCTTCCCATTTGTTGAAAGGGTCGGTGTCATGTGCCAGCAAAAAAGCCTGCTCGGGGGCGGATAAGGCGTGATCCAGAATGACCGGGGCCGAAAAATCCCGAAGCAAAGAGGCCACAGGTTTGGCGCTCAGCCCGGTAAATTCAAAGCTCTGCTCGGCTTTGGTCAGCTCTAACATCATGGTCGCCACCACCTCGTTGCCATTGGCCCCGATCAGGCCGCATTTGATCGGAATAACTTGCGGGTTCTTGTCAGTCTGCCCCACACTCGGCGGGTTTGTTTGCCGAAAAGTCAGGGTGTAGGTGCCACCCTCAAAACTATCGCTGACACTCACGCGCGGGGTGCCTGACTGGCTGTACCAAAGCTTGAACTGGCTCAGATCGCGGCCAGTTGTATCCTCAAAAACGCGCAACCAATCCTCGATGGTGCAGGCCTGCCCGTCGTGGCGTTTGAAGTAGAGGTCAAGCGCGCGACGATAGGCCTTTTCGCCAACAAGTGAGCGCAACATGCCAATAAGCTCGGCCCCCTTATTATAGACGGTCGCGGTGTAGAAGTTGTTGATTTCCTTATATTCTGATGGGCGAACCGGATGGGCGAGGGGACCTGCATCCTCGCGAAACTGTGCCGCGCGCAATTGCTGAACCTCGGTGATACGCTTGACCGCGCGGCTGCGCTGATCGCCGGAGAAGCTCTGGTCGCGAAACACCGTCAACCCCTCTTTCAGTGACAGTTGAAACCAGTCGCGACAGGTGATGCGATTGCCGGTCCAATTGTGAAAATACTCATGCGCAATGATGCCCTCAATCAGCGCATAATCCTGATCGGTCGCGGTTTCGGGGCTGGCCAGAACGTATTTGGAGTTAAAGATATTCAGCCCCTTGTTTTCCATCGCTCCCATGTTGAAATCATCAACCGCAACGATCTGAAACAGGTCGAGATCATATTCGCGCCCATAAGTCTCCTCGTCCCATTTCATCGAGCGTTTGAGGCTGTCCATCGCATAAGCGCATTTGTCTTGATCCCCCTCGCGCACCCAGATTTTAAGCGCGACCTTGCGGCCCGAAGCGGTGGTAAACCGATCCTCAAATGACACCAAATCACCTGCCACCAGCGCAAAAAGATAAGACGGTTTGGGCCACGGATCGTGCCATTCAACCCAACCCTCGCCCACGCTTACCTGATTGCCGTTGGACAGCATCACCGGCAAATTGCCCTCTATGCGTACGGTGAATTTGGCCATCACGTCG
>CAYPUW010000223.1:0-4300 GCA_964413925.1 uncultured Rhodobacter sp.
GCTGTCTTGCGCCGATTTGGCCAAAAAATGCAGAGCCAGAGGCCCTATATCATCGATGCGCAGGTGCAATGGGGGAACCTCCAGCGAAACCGCGCTGACGCGATAATATAGGTCGGCGCGAAAATGCCCCTCCTCTACCGCTTGCGCCAGATTCTGCTGGCTCGTGGCCATAAGGCGCGGTGGATTTTCCGTATATGCATCAAGAATTCGGACCAGACGCGCTTGCGCTTGCGCCGACATATCGCCAATTTCGTCAAACAGAACCGACCCGGATTTCGCGCGCGACAGCAAAGAACTCGCCACCTCTTGACCGTCCAAATCCGCAGAGTTTGCGACAATAAATGGTTGGGATGAACGGTCACTATAATCGTGAATAATACGTGCAATCAATGACTTGCCAGAACCACTTAATCCAGAAATTAGTACGGGCATATCGGTGTTGAGGATTTTCGCAATGATGCGGTAAAGTTCCTGCATCACCGGAGTTTGCCCGACCAGCGGCAAGGTCTCGTGCTCAATCTCGTGGCCGTTCAATGATGATGCTTGGGCCTTTTTCGCGATTGCGCGCGCGCTTCGTTTCATCAGATCTGGTAGGTCGAACGGTTTGGGCAAATAGTCATAGGCGGCGGCTTCGGTGGCCTGAATAGCAGTCATTATGGTGTTTTGCGCGGAGATAATAATTACCGGCAAATCGGGTCGCTGTTGGTTGATTTTGGGCAGGGTTTCAAGCCCGTTTCCGTCCGGCATTATCACATCCGAGATCACCAGATCACCGCGCCCCTCGCCAATCCATCGCATCAACGTCACTAGCGAGGCCGTGGCGTGCACCTGGCACCCCGCGCGCCGAAACGCCTGCGTCAGAATGGTTCGGATGGTTTTATCGTCGTCGGCGATCAGTATGGTTCCGTCCATTAACGCGTCCCTTTTTTTGTTTGATAGATCGGCAGCGAAATCCGAAATACGGTCTTACCAGCCGCCGATTTGACCGAAATCGCGCCATTATGGTCGGTAACAATTTTGCTGACCAAAGCCAGCCCCAACCAGGTGCCGTTCTCGCGTCCGCTGACGAAAGGGTCAAACACCTGCTCAAGCATTGCGGCGGGAATCCCGGGCCCATCGTCAATAATTTCGATATGCAGCGGCAAGGCCAGCCCCTCGCCATTTGGCAATTTAAGACGCAGGCCCGGTTCAAAAAACGTGCGGATCGTGATGGTTCCGCCCGCGTCGGCGGCAGCCTCGGCGGCATTGCCAAACAGGTTAGAGAAGACTTGCATCAGCTGGTCTCCATCCCCCGGAACGGCAGGCAAGGACGGGTCATATTGGTCAAAAAACTGCATATTAGAGGCCACCCCGACAGCGGCAGACATGCGGGAGCGCTCTAGAATATCGTGTATGTTCAGTGGCTTGAGAATAGGTTTGCGGATATCTCCGAATTGCTCCACCTGCTTTAACAACTCAACTATGCGCTTGGTTTCTTGCAAAATCAGGCCGATCATTTCCTGATCCTCGCGCCCAAGGTTCATGGCCAAAAGCTGCGCTGCACCAGAGATGCCGGCGAGCGGGTTTTTGATCTCGTGGGCGAGCATATCCGCCATGCCAATCGCCGCTTGCGCGGTTTGTTTGACTTGCAGTGCGCGGCCCAACTGACCGGCGATTTGGCGCGGTTGCAACAAGATCAGCATGGTCGCCGCCTCGTCTTGCAGTGGCGCGATTTGCACGTCGCAAATCATTACGCGCCCCTGCCCGTCCTCGATGCCAACATCGCGGTGAAACAGCGCCGAGTGCCCATCGCGCGCGCGCGCCAGCGACTGCGCCACCTCTATATTGAGGCTGAGAGCTTCGATAAAAGGTTTTCCGATCAACGCTTTAAGGGGCGCGTTCAGAAACATCTCCGCCGCTGGATTGATGTCGGTAATCTGGTTGTCTTTTCCAACCAGAAATCCGGGAACAGGTAAAGCAGACCAGATCGCCGCCGCGTTAGAGGCCCTCATGCGGCGACCATTTGTGGTGTTGTAGAAAATGTCTGGTCTATCAACTCGAGCACCGTTTCAGGGGAGGATTCGGTAAGGATTCGTTGCCGAATATCTGAAGATACTTGTTGGGAATTCATGTACCATCCCAAATGCTTACGAGCCACTCTTAAACCTAAATTTGCACCGTAAAAATCAAGCATCCCACAATAATGCGCCACAATCAGGTCTGCAAGTTCCTTGTCAGTTGGCTCGGTTGGGCCGTCAAAGCCGAACAGCTCGGCGGCCAGTTCTGCCAACAGCCACGGGCGACCCCGCGCACCTCGACCGACCATGATCCCGGCAGCTCCCGACTGCAAAAGCGCCTGGCGGGCGGAGGCAATATCCACGATATCGCCATTGGCAATCACCGGAATTTCAACCGCGTCCACGACCTCGCCGATCCGGTTCCAATCCGCCTGACCTTTGTAAAACTGACAGCGGGTTCGACCGTGGATGGTGAGCATCTGAATGCCCGCGTCCTCGGCTCGACGGGCCAATTCAACCGCGTTGAGTGTGGTTTCGTCCCAGCCCAGTCGGGTCTTCAGGGTCACAGGAACGCTCACCGCGCCGACCACGGCCTCGATCAAGTCAAGCGCGTGATTGAGGTCTTTCATCAGCGCCGATCCTGAATAGCCGCTGGTCACTTTTTTGGCCGGACAGCCCATATTGATGTCGATCATGCGCGCGCCGCTGCCTTCGCAAATCCGCGCGCATTCGGCCATCCAGTCGGCGCGGCGTCCGGCAATTTGAACCGCGGAGTTGTCGCGATCCAGACCAAGCTCGGCACGGGTTCTGGCCTGCGAGGATTTGCGGCTTTGCACCATTTCCTGACTGGCGACCATCTCTGAAACCACCAATCCGGCGCCAAATCCAGACACCAGATTGCGAAACGGTAAATCGGTGATACCGGCCATTGGCGCCAGAATTACCGGCGATTTTAGAGTGAATCCTCCGATTTTGAGCGACATTTGCTTAATCCTTAGGCGATTTGCCTGTGTTTTATGCGTAAATAGTCGAGCGCGCAATTGGCTTAGCGTTGCATCGGCGGGTTTGCGCCCGTAAAAGCCCATTAACCAACCAACAGAGGTGCCGCCCCGTGGAAACAGCCGCAGTCATTGTTGCCGCAGGCAAAGGAACGCGCGCTGGCGGCGATATTCCCAAGCAGTTCCAGCTGCTGGACGGGCTGCCTGTTTTGGCGCGCACGATCCGTGCGTTCTCGTCGATTAGCGAGATTGATCGCGTCGTTGTGGTTGTTGGCGCGGATTATCTTGGTCTCTATCGCGAGCTGGTCGAGCCTCGGCTTGGCGCTCAAAAACCCGAAATCGTCATGGGCGGGGCTGCGCGGTCGCAATCGGTTCTGAACGGGTTGGCGGCGCTCAAACCCGGCGACACACACATGGTTTTGATCCATGACGGGGCCAGACCTTTGGTGTCGCGCGCCCTGATCCTGAGGGTGATTGATGCGGCCAAATTGCACCAAGCCGCCGCCCCGGCAATTGCGGTGAGTGACACGCTTTGGCGCGGAGCCGACAGGGTGGTTACCGCCTCGGCCAATCGTGCCGGTCTGTTTCGTGCCCAAACCCCGCAAGCCTTCGCATTGAGCGATATTGTGGCGGCGCATAAAGGGTTTGACGGGGCCGCGACCGATGATGTCGAGCTTGCTTTGGCGGCAGGTCTGGCGGTCAAGATCGTTGCGGGCGACGAGGATAATATCAAAATCACCACGCCTGCAGATTTTGCACGTGCGCGGCGAATTCTTGGCGAGGGTTTTGGGGGACAGATGGACATTCGCACCGGCAACGGCTTTGACGTGCATGCGTTTGAGGCGGGCGATCATGTTGTGCTTTGCGGCCTCAAAATACCTCATATTGCCGCCCTCAAGGGCCATTCGGATGCAGACGTGGCGATGCACGCGCTGACGGATGCAATTTATGGCGCTCTGGCGGCGGGCGACATCGGCACTTGGTTCCCGCCAAGTGACGCGAAATGGCGCGGGGCCGCCTCGGATATCTTTCTACGCCATGCTACTAAAATGACGCATGATCAAGGGTTTAAGATCACGCATGTGGACCTTACATTGATTTGCGAGCGGCCCAAAATCAGCCCCCATTCAGGGGCGATGCGGGCACGGCTCGCAGAGATCATGGGGATTGAGTGCAACAGGGTTTCCGTCAAGGCGACCACGTCAGAACGGCTCGGATTTACCGGGCGCAGCGAAGGGATTGCGGCCATGGCCACAGCAACATTGGTGAGTTTATGAGCGCGTTGATCGCCACGGTTTTCTATAT
>CAYPUW010000224.1:0-4299 GCA_964413925.1 uncultured Rhodobacter sp.
ACGGCGACCACCGACAACCCCTCGACCGTCTCTTGCAAACGCATCTGCAGAGCCGCTCTTTTATTCATACTTTCAAGCAGTTGGCGGTTTTGGTCAGTGGTCGCAACATTGACCCGCGTACCCAGCAACTCTGAGGCGCGCGCCGCCTGTTTTGACAGCGCGTCAAGCCGTCGTTCCGCCGCTTTGCAGGTGCGCATGGCCGGATCAAACCGGCGCATCATAAACTCTGAAAACAGCTGGCGATCATTGATGCGTTCTTCGCGCAACACCGATATTCGCTGATCCACCAACGCGCGATACGCGCGCCCAGCACCAAAGCGGAACGCCGAAGTCGAGGATAAAACCTCAAGCTTGGCGGAGACGTCCAAAAGCTGGTCAAGCGTGCGCGCGGGGTCTTCGGCGCGGTCGCTCATCTGCTCCATAATCTTTGAAAGTTGCGCATCCAGAGGCCCGGCTTTGGCAAACACATTTCGCGCCACCGGCAGTGTCAACATCGCCATGGTTTTGTAGGTTTCGATCTCTAACAAACGCTGCACGATACGACCCATACGCCGCACGCTAACCTTGCCAACACCGATCACCGCAAAGCGGATATTGCCGCTTTCATCAATGCGAAAATCCCCGGCAACCACCACATTTCGATCAAGCGTATAGGCCGCAGCGAGGCTTGAGCCGACGAACCAGCTGCGAATTTCGCCGTCCACGCGCTGTTCCACATCAGCTTCGGTCTGCTCCATTTCAACCCGAACATGGGCCGAGGTGATGATACCGCCCTTAACCGATGCGCGCCAATCCTCGGGGAAGTTCTGCATGGGATTGCCGTCAAACCCCTTGTCGCCCCCCGCCTCGCCATGGCCATCAATAAACAGGGTGTAGGTGGCAAATTCCGAATGCATTTCCCATTTCAGTTTGTGCCGCCCGAGGCTGCCGTAATAATGGCTAGCCTCAGGAGAGGGATGAGTTTCTCCATATTTATCAAGTAGTTCTTCTAGTTTAGTTCGCGCGGCATTCGGGCCATCATCGGCACTAATAGCAAAATAAATCACCTGACCCGCCCCAAAAATTTCGGGCGAGGGCCGGGCGTGCAGCTCGTTTGACAATTCGTATCGCAACGGGTGATCTTTCAGAATACGCATGATTTTTCCTGTCTAGATACTGCGTTCAAGCCACATGATAGGCCTCATTTTAGACCTCATTCGGGGTCAGGCGAACCACTTCGCCGCCACTGATTTCAGCCGTATCCTCAAAGTCAAAACTGTCAAGCCGGCGCGCGCGATTGCCAGCCTTGGTCGCCGATATCTTGATCTCCTCAACGTCCTTGACCGCCTGAGAGAAATGCCGGTCAAGATTGCCGACGCGGTCCCCCAACCGCTCCACATCCTTATAAAGCGCGCCAAGTTCGCGGCGAATTGCGCCAGCTTGTTCACGCATCCGTGCATCCTTCAAAATGGCGCGCATGGTGTTCAGCGTGGCCATGCAGGTGGTCGGCGAGACGATCCAAACGCGCGCATCAAACCCCTCGCGCACCACCTCGCCAAAGTTGGCGTGAAGCTCGGCATAAACCGCCTCAGAGGGCAAAAACATCAACGCCCCGTCAGCGGTTTCACCTTCAATGATGTATTTGTCGGAAATATCCTTGATATGCTTGCGCACGGCGGTTTTAAAGGCACGTTCGGCCACGATTTTTTCGGCCTTGTTGTCGGCACGGCGCAAATTCTCATAGGCTTCGAGCGGGAATTTGCTATCGATCACGATCGGTCCCGGCGGGTTGGGAAGATGGATCAAACAATCCGCGCGCTTATTGTTAGAGAGCGTGGCTTGCCAAGTATAAGCATCCGGCGGAAGGGCTTTTCCGACGATATCTTTGAGCTGAATTTCGCCAAAAGCGCCGCGCGTTTGCTTGTTGGACAGGATGTCCTGAAGGCTGAGAACATCGCCCGAAAGCTTCTCGATATTGCTTTGCGCCTTGTCGATAACGGCCAACCGCTCCTCCAGCCCAGCCAGTGATCGGGTGGTTCTCACCGCCGAACCATGCAGGCTTTCGCCCATAAAATGCTGAACCTCGGCCAGTCGGGTCTCGACAGTCTGGATCATTTTCGTTTGCGCATTGGCCTGTGCTTCGGCAATGGTTTTAAGCCCGCCTGCCAGTTGATGCTGTCCGTCAGACAGACTTTGAACCGTGCGCCCCAGTTCGTCCATCTGATGCAATAGCGGCGACTGCGCCGTGTCGCGACGACCACCAAGTCGCAAAACCGCCAGCAGTAAAACCAGCAGCAAAGCGGCAACGACCGCCAGTCCCAAGATCAAAGGATCGCTGAAATCCAGTTGCATGTCCCCGATTTTAATCATGTGCGCCCAAACAGCCTTTCGATATCACTTAGTTTCAATTCCACATAAGTTGGACGCCCGTGATTGCACTGACCAGAGCGTGGTGTGGCCTCCATTTCACGCAGCAACGCGTTCATCTCATCGGCCTGCATCCGCCGCCCCGAGCGGATCGAACCATGACAGGCAACCCGGCTAAGAATGGCGTTGAGCCGCGTACCAACAAGGGTGGTTTCACCTTGGTCGTCCAACTCGTCAAGTATGTCGCGCAGCATGTTTTCCCCGTTGATCCGGCCCAGTATTGCGGGCGTCTCGCGGATGCACACGGCACTACCGCCGAACGGTTCCAATGTCAGGCCGAGCTTGGTCAACTCTGGGGCCACGGCCAGCAAGCGCGCGCAATCATTGGCTGAAAACTCAACAATTTCAGGGATTAGCAAGGCTTGCGCGCGCACGCCGCTCGCCTCCATCTGCGCCTTGAGACGCTCGTAAACCAGACGCTCATGCGCGGCGTGTTGATCAACGATCACGATGCCATCCGTGGTTTGCGCGATGATGTAATTTTCATGAAGCTGCGCACGCGCCGCCCCCAACGGGTGGGATTGCTCCGCTGAAATCTGACCAGGATCGTCGGGTTCAACCCGCCCATATTGGGCCTGAGTTTCCGCAAATCCCGACGCTTGGGGCGCTGGCGGGATGAGGCTGCCACCGGATTGACGCTCCATTTGATAGATCGGCGCCCCCCCCGGACGCTCGGGTTGAAATGCGCCCAGCGTTGCGGTCGCAACCGTCGTCGAGGCCCGATGCCCAGCTTCGGCCAGCGCGTGGCGAAGGGCCGACACGATCAAACCCCGCGCCAATCCGGGGTCGCGAAACCGCACCTCGGCCTTGGCGGGGTGAACATTAACGTCCACCAGCTCAGGGGCGCACTCCAGAAAAAGCGCAACCGCCGGATGGCGATCACGGCTGAGAAAATCCGCATAAGCCCCGCGCAAAGCGCCCACCAGCAGCTTGTCGCGCACTGGTCGCCCGTTCACAAACAAAAATTGCGCGACCGCTGCTCCGCGCGAATAAGTCGGCAAAGCCGCGTATCCAGTCAGGCTGATCCCCTCGCGCGTGGCGTCAATCAGCAGCGCATTTTCGGCAAACTCCGCCCCCAAAACCTGCCGCAAACGGCCATGCAGCGCATCAAACAAATCGCCGGGTTGTGCATCGGCGCGAAACGTCACGCGCCCCGCCCCACCTTTGGAAATGTCGCTGAGGGTAAAGCTGACCAGCGGCTCGGCCATAGCCAGCCGGCGCACAATATCACCGATTGCCTGCACTTCGGCGCGGTCGCTGCGCAAAAATTTCAGTCGCGCGGGTGTAGCATAAAAGAGATCGCGCAGCTCTACCACCGTGCCCTGACCAAGAGCTGCCGGTCGAGGTTGGCTGATCTCGCCACCATTGACCCGGATCATAGCCGCCGCCGTCGCCCCTCGACTACGCGAGGTAATGGTCAAACGGCCAACCGCCCCAAGCGAGGGCAGCGCCTCGCCACGAAACCCGAAGGAATGAATGTTGAGCAGATCACTGCCGTCGATCTTGGAGGTCGCATGGCGCGCCAATGCCAGTTGCAACTGATCCTCGGCAATTCCGCACCCGTCATCGGTCACCCGGATCAGGGTTTTACCGCCATCCGCATAGGCAATATCGACCCGGTTCGCCCCGGCATCAAGCGCGTTTTCGATCAGTTCCTTGACGGCGGAGGCCGGACGCTCGACCACTTCACCGGCGGCAATCCGGTTGACGGCGGCCTCGCTCAGCTGCCGGATTACCGGCATTGGCGGCTCTATATGGGGGTTCAACGCACTCATACCACAAGCGATAGCATGACTTCAGGCGATTCGCACCATCGCGCGGGCGGCAAACGGGCCTAGTGGATTGAATCCTACGTTTCAATCCACTAGGTTTTTGCTTGATGGATCAAATTAT
>CAYPUW010000225.1:0-4291 GCA_964413925.1 uncultured Rhodobacter sp.
CAGGAGAAGAGACCGCTAAAGCACTTGCAAAAGCCCGGGTAAGACATCCGATGAAAAAACTTGATTTTGAGCCTCTTTATGGTGAAATCGAATATGAGAAAAGAGCTCTGAAAAAGGAAGTTAGCGGTACAGGAATACTGTACGATGGACATTCATTTCTTTCCGTTCTTAGAGAACTGATACCGGATAACGAGAAGTTACGATCGACCAACGCCCCAGCAGAAAATCCGGCGCTTTGCTTTTGAGGCGGTCATAGCCGTTGATACGGCGATACTCTTTTAAGTAGAAATCATAACCGGCGACGCCTTTTACTTCATTCAAATATTGCTGCGGCGCGGTTTTCTTCAGGTTTGCGAAATACTGCTCGGCACGGCTTTGCTGGTGATTGAGAAACCAGATATATCCGGCCAAAAGAATGATGCCGAAAATCAAGATCCCCATGGTCTCGCGCTTGACGCGGCGCCACTCGATGAATCGAAGGGTTCGCTGAACTTTGGTCATGCGGATTTACCTCTTAAATCGGTCCACAAGTAGCAGTTACATTGCGGCAATCGCGCAACAGTTGGCTCTCCGAATATTATTTTGGGTGTTGTGTCAAGTGGGCGTTGCATGGCGCACGGACTCGGTCTAATTGCGGCATAGTTTAAGGACATTGAAATGGCACAGATCGAACCGGCACACAATCGGCAAGTTAACCTTATCACGTTGTCGCTGATTGCGGTGGTGATTGGCACCGTTACCGGCTTGGGCGCGGTGTTTCTTCGCTGGTTGATCGGCGTCATTCATAATCTGTTTTTTCTCGGCCAGTTTGCGTCGGGCTATGACGCCAATATGCCGACCGCCGAAAGCCCGTTTGGGGCGTGGGTCATACTTGCGCCCGTCATAGGCGGTGCGATTGTGGTATTTTTGGTGAACAGGTTCGCGCCCGAGGCCAGAGGTCACGGCGTACCCGAGGTGATGGACGCGATCTATTTTCGCAACGGCTATATCCGCCCCGCCGTGGTTGTTATCAAATCCCTGGCCTCTGCTTTGTCCATCGGCTCAGGAGCATCGGTTGGGCGCGAAGGGCCGATCATTCAAATTGGCAGCGGCATCGGTTCTGTTTTGGGGCGAGCGCTGCATCTTCGCCATTGGCAAGTCATCACCATGGTCGCGGCAGGGGCGGGGGCCGGCATTGCCGCCACGTTCAACACCCCGCTGGGCGCGGTATTGTTCGCGATCGAGTTGATGCTGCCCGAGTTCAGCGCCCGTACCTTCCTCCCCGTGGTTCTGGCAACGGGTGCGGCGACCTATGTGGGGCGCCTGGTCTTTGGCAATGAGCCAGCCTTTCTGGTGGCGAGCTATAATTTGCCTGATCCTTTTGTTCCGCTGTCGGTGGATATGTTGCCGCTATTTGCGATACTCGGCGTGCTGGCGGGCGTCGCGTCGTGGTTGTTCGTGTGGCTGTTGCACTGGCTTGAGGATCGTTTCGACGCCATGCCGTACAACGACTATATTCGCAACGCGATTGGCATGCTGTTTTTAGGTGTTTTGTTTTATGTGATGATGCGCACCACTGGCATGTATCAAACCGCCGGAGTTGGGTATGCGACCATTCAGGCCATTCTCAACGGGGGTATCACCGCTGCGGGCTTGTTGATGGTGCTGTTTGTGGCCAAGCTGTTGGCGACCTGCATCAGTTTGGCCTCGGGCGCGTCGGGCGGAATTTTCTCGCCCTCGCTGTTTTTGGGGGCCACTCTTGGCGGCGCATTTGGCTCGGCGCTGGATGCGATCTGGCCGCAGCTTGGCTTTAGCCCAATTACCTTCGCGTTGGTCGGTATGGCCGGGTTGGTTGGCGGCAGCACCGGGGCGGCGATGACTGCGATCATGATGATCTTTGAGATGACGGGCGACTATAACATCACGCTTGCCGCGATTATCGCGGTGGCGACCTCAATCGGTACCCGGCGCGCACTGGTTGTGGAAAATATCTATACCATGAAGCTGGCGCGGCGCGGCCATCATGTGCCCAAAGATCATCGAACCCATATGTTCCCGATCCGGCTGGCGACCGAAGTCATGAAACCGGTGGTGGCGTCGGTCCAAGCCGCCGATCTGGTGCGCGTTCCGGCGACGCTTTCGGATCTGTTGCCTTCAGATATGGTGCATGTGGTTGTGGCGAAGGGGCGGATAATCGTTGGAATGGCCTTGGTGGACAAGAACGATTTCACGCGAGCTTACTCTCCCATACGCACGAATTTCGGAATTGCGCGCGAGAACAATCTCATGGAGTTAATCCTGACCCGAATGGTTGAGCGCGGCCATGAGTTTGATCTGGTGGTCAAAGGCAAAGGCGTTCCGCGACCTGAGAATGTGCTTGGCATCGTATCCCACGCCGCCATCACTGCGTCGGTTTTGCATGACTATAAGGTTTAGCATTTAGCGACTGGCTGCAAGGTCCCCGACTGCTTGCGTTAAATTTGTTCGACCACCACCATGCTGGGGTAAAACGCCACGCATCCGGCAACGCCAGAGGCTGCCTCAAACGGCTCCTCATAGCACCAAGCGGCGTCAGCAAGTAGGCCACTTTTGGTTTGAATTCCGAAATAAGAGGCCGTGCCCTTATGTGGGCAATAGGACGATTTGTCGGATTTCTCGAAGAACTCCATCGCGATGTCGTCTTGCGGGAAATAGATCATCACCGGCATTTCACCCTCTGCGAGCGCGACAGCTTTGGTGGTTTCGGCCAGAATTGCGCCACCGGCGCGCGCGACCCAAGTGCCTTTGGCGGGACGGGTTTTGATGTGATCGTTCATGGCGCTCTCCTGTTGCAGAGGGTCAGCATACAGGTGCGAGGTTGCGGCGCAACCGTCTCAGATCGGGGCGCAGGCCCGCGCCAGCCAATCTTGGGCGGAAGGCGAACAATTCTGTGTGATTTTCACCAAAATCTCGGCGTGATAGGTGTTGAGCCACTTACGCTCAGCCGTCGTTAGCAGGTCGAGATCAATCAGATTGCGATCAATCGGGGTGAAAGTGAGGGTTTCAAACTCCAGCATCGCGCGCGCGTCCGCCCCCTCGATTTCGCCAGCTTCCTGCACGACGACGAGGTTCTCGATGCGAATTCCAAACTCCCCTTCGCGGTAATAGCCCGGCTCGTTTGACAGGATCATTCCGGCTTCAAACGGAACATGCGATTGGCGCGAAAGACGTTGCGGCCCTTCATGCACCCCCAGAAAAGACCCAACCCCGTGGCCGGTGCCGTGGTCAAAATCCAGGCCCGCCTGCCAGAGCGAAAACCGCGCCAGCGGATCAAGATCACGCCCGGCAAGACCTCGCGGCCAACGCGCGACAGAGATGGCAATCATGCCTTTCAGTACCCTTGTAAAACAGGCGCGCTGGATGTCGGTTGCTGGCCCAATAGCGATGGTGCGCGTGATATCTGTTGTCCCGTCGCGGTACTGCCCGCCGCTATCCACCAACAGTAATTCGCCGGTTTTGATTGCGCGATTGCTGTCATTGGTGACCCTATAATGAGTGATTGCGCCGTTTGGGCCAGAGCCGCAGATGGTATCAAAACTAATATCAATCAGCATGTTAGTGGCCGCGCGCAAGGACTCGAGTTTTTTTACCACGTCAATCTCTGTGATGTCTGGCGAGGCGCCAAGTCCATCAAGCCACGCCAGTAATTCGGCCATGGCAACCGCGTCGCGCAGATGAGCTTGGCGCGCGCCGTTGATCTCGGTTGGGTTTTTGCGCGCAATCGGCAGTGCGCAGGGATCGCAGGTGTAATCGACCTCGACCTTGGCCTCGTTCAAGCGGTCGCTGATCCAAATCGCGGCGGTGGTTTTGTCAACGCCGACCTTGCCCTTTAGCTGATCAAGGGCCGGGCCAAACGCATCATTTGCCGCGAAACTTACGTCTGGACCAAGATGCCGCCGAAGCTCGTCGTCATGTTCGGTCGTGTCGGTAAACAGGGTCAGGCTGGCGTCGTCATAAAGAACGGCGAAGGCCAGCGCGACCGGGGTTCGCTCAATGTCGGAGCCACGAATATTCAAGAGCCACGCGATGCTGACGGGCATGGTCAGCACGGTCGCGATCTGCCCACGGTCCTTGAGAATTTGCGCGATGCGCTGACGTTTGCTGGCACTCGTTTCGCCGGAAAACTCAAGCGGATGAGGATAGATCGCTTGGGCGGGAGCGGATGGTTGATTGTCCCAAATCCGGTCGATCAGATTGGCGCTTTTCACCAAGATGATGCCGGTGTTTTTCAGCGCATCTGTCAGCTTTTCGATCTGATCTTTGACGTGTAGCC
>CAYPUW010000226.1:0-4264 GCA_964413925.1 uncultured Rhodobacter sp.
GACCACGATGGCCAGAATGGCGATAATGGCCCAAGGCTGGATGTTGAGCGTGGCGAGGAAAATCTGGAACTCGGCGGGGAAATGCGCCAGCCCCGGCAAACCGAGCGAGGCAAAAGCGGCGATAATAAAGGTCCAACCCAGAAGCGGAACGTTCTTGAGCAAGCCGCCAAACGCGCCGATGTCGCGGGTGTGGGCGCGGTCTTGCAACATGCCCACAAGAAAGAACAAAGCACCCGTGACCAACCCGTGGCTGATCATTTGCAGGGTCGCGCCATCAAGCGCAATCGCGCGCATTTTGGGATCAACCGACAAGGCCGCCACGGCGACCGCGATCACCACATAGCCCATGTGATTGACCGAGGTATAGGCGATCAGTTTCTTGAGATCGGTCTGCGCCAGCGCCACGAACGCGCCGTAAATGGCGCTGAAAACCCCGAAAGCGAGGATCACCAGACCTGCCGTGCGAAACGCCTCCGGTGTCATTTGCAACGCAAAGCGCACCAAGCCGTAGGTGCCGAATTTCAGCATCACGCCAGCGAGGATCACCGAGCCTACGGTAGGGGCCTGAACGTGGGCCGCGGGCAGCCATGTGTGGACCGGAAAGGACGGGATCTTGACCGCGAATGTGAACAGCATGGCAATCAGCGCCAACATAGCGGCAAGCCCGCTCAGGGGTGGGGTGTCGATCCAGATGCGCATGTCAAACGTGTAAGGGTCGCTGGCGAGAAACATGCCGAGGATGGCCAAAAGCAGCGGCAGACTGCCAAGCAGCGTGTAGAGAAAGAACATCAAAGCGGCGCGCTGGCGATCCTCGTAACCCCAGCCGACGATCATGAAATACATCGACACGAGGGAAACCTCGAAAAACACATAAAACAGCAAGCCGTCAAGGGCGGCAAAGGTGCCAATTGAGGCGGTCTCCAGTATCAGCATCAACACCACATAGGTCGTAGGGCGCTTGTCAACGCGGGCGGAATAGATGCTGGAGAGCAGGAATAAAAGCGAGGTCAACAGGATCAGGGGCAGGCTTATCCCGTCGATGCCAAGGCGGTAGGCCGCGCCGATGGCGGGGATCCAAGAGACCTCCTCTATTTGGGCGAAACCGCCGGGCACGATGCCGCGCGACCAGATCGCCAGTGTGACCAGAAAGGTCAGGGCGGTGAAGCTGATCGAGATGGTATGGGCGACGCGCGATGATTTATTGGGCAGGATCATCAACAAAATCGCGCCCAGAAGCGGGAGGAAAACCGCGATGGATAAGAGTGGTAACATGGGTTTGTCTCTCCTTAGAAATACATCGGGACGGCGACCAGAAGGACGACGATAATGCCAACACCGATGATGGTCAGGGCAAGCTCTTTGTGGATAAAGCCGCTTTGCAACAAGCGCGCGCGCGCGCCGGTGGCGATGGTGCGGTCGATAAAGGCAAAGATGGCGCGGTCGATGCCTTGCTCGTCGCTTTTGCGGGTGAGGATGCCAAGCGACAGGTTGATGCGGCCAAATGCCAGCACCGCGTTATAAATCGCCACATCCAGCCGCTCGCAAGTTGCGGCGAGGGCCATGCTCGGGCGCAAAACCAGCGCGTCAAACCCGCCAGCGATGGCAAACCCGTTGGCGGCCCAAAGGCGGAGCGGGCCAAGCAGGCGCGCGGCGGGGATGAACCAGCCAAGCAGCAAACCGCTTAGGGCAGCACTTAGGCCGAGGATTGCGGCCAAGAGCGAGGCGGGCATTTCCACGTCGAGCAGGCGCTCGATTGCCGGGAAAGCTGCACCCAGAGTTATTGCCAGCGCCACCAGAACCGCGATGCCGCCGCCCATCCAGACCATGCCGGTGCTGGCGGTTTTGCGGGTGTCACCGCGCCAAACCAGTCGCAAAGCGCGCGCCATATAGGCCCCTGTCAACACGGTTCCCGCCAGTGCCAGCGGGGCGAGCCAAGCGGCTCCAGACGATGCGAGCGAGGCGGCGATTATGGTGTCTTTGGAGAAAAAACCGGCCAGAGGCGGGATGCCTGCCAGCGCCAATGCGGAGATGGCAAAGCCGAGATAAATGCGTGGGCGCGCGCGCCCTGCCCCGGCAAGTGCCCCAAAATCGGTACTTTTGCGGTCATGCTGGAACACGCCCGCGCCCAGAAACAACGAGCTTTTGATCGCCGCGTGGGCAATCAGGTGCAAGAGCGCGGCCACGGGAACACCGGCGCCAACCGCCACCAGCATCAGGCCGTATTGGCTGGAGGTCGAGGCGGCCAACATGCGTTTGAGGTCTTTCTCGCCAAGTGCGATCAGGCCGGTGACCACGGCGGTGATCCCGCCAACAAGGCCGACGATTAGCAAGGCTTGATCTGGCAACATCGGGGCGATACGGATCAACAGGATTGCACCAGCGGCCACCAGAGTTGCGGAATGCAGCAGCGCCGAAACCGGGGTCGGACCCGCCATCGCCCGTTGCAACCAGTCATAAAGCGGGGCCTGTGCCGATTTGCCAATCGCGGCGATCAGCAGCAAAATTCCGGCGATGGTCGCGGCCGTTCCGGTGGTGTTGAGCGTCGCCGAAATCTCGGTCGTTCCCGCTGCGCCGATCAACACGAAGATGCCGATATAAAGGCCAAGATCGGCGGTGCGGGTGTAAATGAACGCGCGCGTGGCCGCACTGGCCACCCCGTCGCGGCGATGCCAAAAGCCGATTAGCAAGTAGCTGGAAAAGCCGATCAGCTCCCATGCGGCCAGCAAAGTGATCCAGTCTCCGGCCAGAACCAGCATCTGCATGGCGGTGACAAACAACAGCATGGTGCCAAAAAACCGTGGCTTTTCAGGGTCTTTGCCCATGTAGCCCACAGCGTAGACCAACACGAAACTGGCGACCGTCGCCACCAGCGCCGAGAAAATCGCCGTCAGGGGGGTGGCGCGCAGGATCAGCGGCATCTCGGGCAGACCCGGCAAGATTAGTTGCGAGGTGGTGCCGTCAAATGCGCCGACCAACGAGGCCAGTGCTGCCAGCAGGCTGATGGCAATGCCAAGCAGGGCCAGTGCCTCGGCCCCTCGGCGCAGGCTTAAAATCAACAGCGCCGCCAACAGGGGCGCGAGCAATGTCAGGGCGATAAAACTCATCCTCTCAACTCGCGTGCTTCTTCCATTTCGACCGACCCGCGCGAGCGGAACCGCGCGATGGCGATACCAAAGCCCACGGCCATCTCGACCGCCATCACCGCCATGATGATCAGCACGAACATCTGCGCGGCGATCACGTCAGGGTGCAGATAGCGCCAGAACGCGACCATGTTGATCAGGGCGGCGGCCAAGATCAACTCGACCCCCATGATGATCATCACGAGGTTGGTTTGCGAAAGTGATCCGTAAAGGCCAACGCCAAATAGTGCGGCGGCAATGGTCAGGGCGACCAGAAGTTCAAGCTCCATCATCGGCCTCTTTGCTTAGGGGCGCTATGGCCACCATTGTTGCCGCGACCATCGCCGTGAGGATGGTCAGACCGGCGGACTCAAATATAAACATCGAGCGACCGAGCAACTCGAACCCCAGCAGCTTTATCTGCTCGCCAGCCGAGGGCACCGTGGCCGCAATCGGACCCCAGTCGGGCAGCCAGATAACCACCAATGCGGCGACCAGACCGATCGCGCCGGCACGCAAAGACAGGCGTTTTTGGTGGGTCATATCCATTGCACCCATACCGCCGGGGTCCATCATGAACATGACCATGAAAATGGCCATCACGCTCATTTCCGTGGCCATCATCATGATCTGTAACACGCCCAGAAATTCGGCCTGCATCACCAGAAACATCGCGCCGATCGCGGTTTGCGAAAACAACAACGCCAGCGCCGAGCGCACCATCGAATGGGTACGAAAAACCACGACGCCGAACCACACCGCCGCCCCGCCGAAAAAGGCCAGAAAGATAAGCTGCGCGCTCATATGGGCACCACCAGGGCGATCACCCCGACCAGCAATATATTGGCCAGCGCCAGCGAAATGCCCAACTTCCAGCTTACCGCCAGATAGCGGGCCTCGCGGATGCGCGGCACAAAACGCCCGGCGGTGACCATCAGCGCCGTCACCACCAGAATCTTGATGGCGCTCCAGGCCCAGGGCGGCAGCCACGGCCCCAACCAGCCACCAAGATAGAAGGTGACCGTGGCACCCGCCAGCGCCAGGATGACCACCATCCGCCCCAGCCTGAGAATGCCAAGGCGCACACCGGTGTATTCGGCCTCGACACCTCCGGCCAGATCGCCGGGGGCAAGCGGCAGGTC
>CAYPUW010000227.1:0-4260 GCA_964413925.1 uncultured Rhodobacter sp.
GATTGCCAAAGCGCACGGCAGGGTGGCCATTGCCGATGGTTTTGATCTTGGCAATTGGGTATTTTAGATCGCGCGAGACGATGTGGATTTGCAATCGGGTGCCGCTCAGCACCCCGCTTGGCGGGTCAAGGATCGACAATGAGGTCACAAATGCCGGCGAGGGCAGATCGGCGGATTTCGGCAAGGCGTTGTTTTCTTGCGGGTTGGCAAGATCGTTTGGCAGCCGTGATATCGTTACGCCCGGCGGTAAATCCGAGCCGCGACGTAGGGTCTCAAACGTCGCAAGCCCCGCAATGAATGCACGATCAAGATGGGCTTGCCACGCCGCTTGTGACGACATCCAGATCCAGGTGGCGAGGCTGCCTGCGATCAGGGCACCGAGGCTCCAGAATATACCCTTGGCGCGCAGAGATTTTAGCACCCGGAACTCAGCCATCTTTCACCACGACGTCAACCGCGAACACATAGCCGGTGCCGCGCTCTGTTCGCAGCATCTCCGGCTCTTTGGGGTTGCGCTCGATCTTTGATCGCAGGCGACCGACCAGGACATCAATGGCGCGACCCGTCGCAGCTTCGGACTGGGTCGCGCCGTCGTGATTAACATCCAATGTGTCGGCGATTTCCTCGCGGGTCAGCGGGATATGCGGGTTGGCCAGCACCACTTTCAAAAGGCTGGTCTCGCGTTTGGACAGCGCCACCTGAAACCCATCGGGGGCCAGCACGATGTCCTTTTTGCCGTCATAGGTCCAGCCGCCAAAGCTGTAAATCGAGGTGTTGCGCCGATAAGCCAGCGAGGCCGAGCGCCGCCCCCGCCGCAGCACCGCTCGCACCCGTGCCAGCAATAGGTCGGGGTTGAACGGCTTGGCGATGTAATCATCCGCCCCAACTTCATAACCTTGCATCCGCTGATGATCGGCGGAAAGGGCCGAGACCAGAATGATTGGAACATCACGCTCTTGACGCAACTCGGCACAAATCTCGACCCCGCTTTCGTCGCCCAGCATGACATCAAGCAAAATGAGGTCGATGCGGCCCTGATCCAGATGGCTGACGATTTGCGCACGGTTGGCCGCCGTCATCACCATAAAGCCCTTCTTGCGCAAGAACTCGGTCATCATGCGACGCATCTCGGCATCGTCATCAACGACCAGAAGGCGGGGAATCGACATATTTGCGGTCCTTCAACTTGTGGCAATGTGCAAAGCCATTGTAACACTGTGCAACAAAATCAAGCCTATCGTAACAGCGTGTAACAGTCCCGGCCAAAAACACAGCTTTCAGCGTGTCGAGCGACCAACTGGTGATTGCAACTGAAGCGTTTTTGGCACGAGTTTAGCGGGCGTCGCAAAAGACGGCGACATTTTTTGGGAGAAAACAATGTTTATGAAAACCGCATTTGTGGCCGTGGCGGCTGCAAGCATCTTGACGACAACGGCAGTATTTGCCGGTCCAACCGCAGAGGTTCTGCACTATTGGACATCCGGCGGCGAGGCCAAATCGGTTGCCGTTTTGCAAAAAGAATTCGCTGAAAATGGCGGCACATGGATAGATATGCCCGTGGCTGGTGGTGGTGGCGATGCTGCCATGACAGCCCTTCGCGCGCGTGTTTTGTCGGGCAATCCGCCGACCGCTGCACAAATCAAAGGCCCGTCGATTCAGGAATGGTATAACGAAGGGGTTCTGGCCGATATCAGTTCGGTCGCCAATTCCGAAGGTTGGGATAAACTGATTCCGCCCGCGATTGCCAAGCAAATGAAATGCGAGGGCACATGGTGCGCCGTTCCCGTTAACGTTCACCGCGTGGACTGGATTTGGGCAAATGCCGACATTCTGGCCAAGAACGACATCAAAATGCCCACCACTTGGGACGAGTTCAACGCCGCTGCCGACAAGCTGAAAGCTGCCGGCATCACCCCGCTCGCACATGGTGGTCAGGCTTGGCAGGACGCGACCGTGTTTGAAACGGTTGTGCTTGGCATTGGTGGCCCGGACTTTTACCGCAAAGCTTTGATGGAGCTTGATCCGGCGGCACTGAAATCCGACACCATGATCAAAGTGTTTGATCAGATGCGCAAAATGCGCGGCTATGTGGACAGCAACTTCTCCGGTCGCGACTGGAATTTGGCAACAGCCATGGTGATGAATGGCGAAGCTGCTTTTCAAATCATGGGCGACTGGGCCAAGGGCGAGTTTCTGGCCGCTGGCAAAGTGCCGGGCAAAGACTTCCTTTGCGGTGCGACCCCCGGTGGCGGTTTCCTTTACAACGTTGACAGCTTTGCGATGTTTGACGTGAAGGGTGCCGACAAGAAAGACGGCCAGTTGTTGTTGGCCAAGCTGATCATGGGCAAGAACTTTCAGAAGGCCTTTAACCTGAACAAAGGCTCGATCCCTGTGCGCACAGACGTGTCGCTTGACGACTTTGACTCTTGCGCAAAACTGTCCTCAAGGGATATGGCCGCCGCAACTGCCAACGGTACGCTGTTGCCAAGCTATGCTCACGGCATGGCGCTTCGTGGTGCCCAAGCTGGCGCGATCACCGATGTTGTGACCGCACATTTCAACTCCGACATGTCTTCGCAAGAGGCCGTTAACGAGCTCGTAAAAGCTGTCGCAAACAGCTACTAAGAAAACGTTTCTCCCCGACATCAACCGGTGTCGGGGGGCGACCTGAATGAAGGGCGCGAGCATCATGTCTGAGTGGTTGGAACGTCACATTCCCAAGCTGGTGCTGGCACCATCTTTCGCTGCAATCCTCTTGTTTGTTTACGGGTTTATCGCTTGGACCGGCTGGGTCTCGCTGACGCGCTCGCGGTTGCTGCCCAAATACGATATCGTCGGATTTATCCAGTATGATCGGCTGTTTCAATCGCCGCGCTGGGATACGGCGCTTAATAATCTCTACGTGTTTGGTGGGCTGTTTATCGTTATTTCCATGGCGTTGGGCTTGCTGCTGGCGATCCTGCTTGACCAAAAAATCCGCACCGAGGGCGTTTTGCGCACCATTTACCTTTACCCCATGGCCATGTCGCTGATCGTGACGGGCACGGCGTGGAAATGGATGCTGAACCCCGGTCTTGGTGTGGAGCACATCATTCGCGGTTGGGGCTTTGAGAGTTTTCGGTTTGACTGGCTGGTGAACCCGAAATTCGCTATTTACACCGTGGTAATCGCTGGGGTCTGGCAAGCGTCCGGCTTTGTGATGGCCCTGTTTTTGGCCGGGCTTCGCTCTGTTGACGAAGAGATCATCAAGGCCGCCCAAGTGGACGGAATTCCCACCGCGCGGATATATTCCGCAATCATTATTCCCTCGATGGCCCCGATATTTTTATCTGCCTTCATCGTGTTGATGCATCTGGCAATCAAAAGTTTCGATCTGGTGATTGCCCTCACCGGAGGAGGCCCCGGCTATGCCACTGATCTGCCCGCGACCTATATGTACGCGCTGGCCTTTTCACGCGGAGACATCGGCCAAGCCGCCAGCTCGGCGATGGTCATGATGGCGGTGGTTTTCGCCATAGTCGTCCCTTACCTTTATTCAGAGCTGAGGACGAGAAATGACTGATTTTACCGTGGCCACGCAGGCGATCGGCTCTCGACGTCAGGGCAATGTAAAGCGCATCGCACTGAGATGGCTGCTTTATGTGCTGCTTTGCTTGTTCGCGCTTTACTACCTGCTGCCCCTGTTTGTGATGATCACCACCTCGCTCAAAAGCCTTGAAGAAATTCGCACCGGCAGCTTGGTGGCCTTGCCGCGAGAGGTCACCTTTGACGCTTGGAGGACCGCTTGGTCAAGCGCCTGTACCGGCATTCAATGCGAGGGGCTGCGCCCGTTTTTCTGGAACTCGATCCTGATCGCCGTTCCTGCCGTGGTGATTTCGACCGTGCTTGGCGCGCTGAACGGCTATGTGGTGGCCCAATGGCGGTTTCGCGGTGCCAATATGATCTTCTCCTTGATGTTATTTGGCAGCTTTATCCCGTTTCAGGTGGTCATTTTGCCGATGGCGCGGGTGCTTGGGATGATGGGTCTGGCTGGCACCATACCCGGTTTGATATTCGTGCATGTAGTGTATGGCATCGGCTTTACCACGTTGTTTTTTCGTAACTATTACGTCACCATTCCGCATGAGTTGGTCAAAGCCGCCAAGGTTGACGGAGCCGGATTTTTTCGCATCTTCTGGTCGATTTTCCTGCCCCTATCGCTGCCGATTATCGTGGTGACGGTGATCTGGCAATTCACGCAAATCTGGAACGATTTCCTGT
>CAYPUW010000228.1:0-4227 GCA_964413925.1 uncultured Rhodobacter sp.
ATCGGCTCGGCAACAAAATGGGCGCGTTTTCAAAAAAGACTGCAAAATCTGGGCCATACCAGCGCACAAATCGCGCGCATCACCTGCCCGATCGGCATGCCCGAGCTTGGCAAATCGCCCCAAGCCATTGCCGTGGGCGTCGCCGCCACGCTATTAAGACAACAGACGACGCGGAAATCCCGACCTGAACCTGCAAAGGAATGTGCCTCGTGACCGAACTTTTGTCGATTGAAGGCCTGACCAAGGCCTATCCCGGCGTTGTCGCCAATGACGATGTAGGCTTTAGCGTGGCCGAGGGCGAGGTTCACGCGCTGCTTGGCGAAAACGGCGCGGGGAAATCGACGCTGGTCAAGATGATCTATGGTCTTGTGCGCCCCGATAGCGGCACCATGACCCTGAGCGGCGAGCCTTATCACCCGTCTGAACCGCGCGCGGCGCGCACCAGTGGGGTGGCAATGGTGTTTCAGCATTTCTCGTTGTTTGATGCGCTGAGCGTGGCCGAAAACATCGCGCTGGGCATGGAAAACGCCCCTCCTCGCAAGGAGTTGGCGCAGAAAATCCGCGACGTGTCAAACGCCTATAAACTGCCGCTCGATCCGCACCGGATCATCGGTGATTTGTCGGTGGGAGAGCGCCAGCGGGTTGAGATCATTCGCTGTCTTTTGCAAAACCCCAAGCTGCTGATCATGGACGAGCCGACCTCGGTTCTGACCCCGCAAGAGGTTGAAATCCTTTTTGAAACCTTGAACAAGCTGTCCCAAGAAGGCACGGCGATCCTTTATATCTCGCACAAGCTCGAAGAAATTCGCACGCTGTGTCACCACGCGACCATTCTGCGGCTGGGCAAGGTGGTTGGCGATTGCGATCCGACCCAGAAATCCGCACGCGAGTTGGCGGAAATGATGGTTGGCGAGACCCTGATCACACCCACGCGCAAGAACCTGCATCCGGGCGAAGTGCTACTCAATGTAGCCGGACTTACCCTTGTGCCGAAAAACCCGTTTGGCACGACGTTGAAGGATATCAGCCTTTCCGTGCATTCGGGCGAGGTGATGGGGATTGGTGGGGTTGCGGGCAATGGTCAGGATGAATTGCTGCTGGCGCTGGGCGGTGAAACCCCCGTTCCCCAAGAGATGATCACGGTCGAGGGTGTTGAAATTGGCGATCTTGGCCCGAACGAGCGGCGCGAGCTTGGGGTGCAGACCGCCCCTGAAGAGCGGCTTGGCCATGCGGCGGCCCCGGATATGAGCCTGACCGAAAATGCGCTACTGACCGGGAATGTGCGTCAAAAACTATCGGTTAACGGATTTTTGCGCTGGGGGGCCGCACGGGGATTTGCCCGCGCCATCGTTAAGGATTTCGACGTGCGCACGCCGGGGATAAGCAACTCGGCCAAGTCTTTGTCGGGCGGCAATCTGCAGAAATTCGTGATTGGTCGCGAGATATTACAAAACCCCAAAGTTCTGGTGGTTAACCAGCCCACTTGGGGGGTGGATGCGGCAGCGGCGGCCTCTATCCGCCAAGCGCTGATGAATTTGGCCGAGGGCGGGGCTGCTGTGGTGGTGATCAGTCAGGATCTGGACGAGTTGCTCGAGGTCTCCGACCGATTGGCGGTGCTGAACGAAGGGCGTCTGACCAAACCGCGCGAAACCTCGGAATTGAATATGGATGAAATTGGCCTGATGATGGGCGGAATGGAGGCATCAAATGTTCCAGCTTGAGCTACGGCCAAACTCGTCTGCCCTGTGGACAGCGGTCACCCCGGTTCTGGCGGTTATCGCCACCATGATCGCCGGGGGATTTCTGTTTGCAGCGCTCGGGAAAGACCCGGTCGAGGCTATCAAGGTGATCTTTTTCGACCCTTTGCTACAGCCTTATTCGCGCTCGCAATTGCTGGTAAAAGCCGCCCCGCTGATCCTGATCGCCATAGGTTTGTCGATGGGCTTTAAGGCGGGCATCTGGAACATCGGTGCCGAAGGACAGTTCATCATGGGCGCGATCAGCGGCGGCGCTGTGGGCTTGGCGTTTTACCCAACTCAGGGGGCGTGGTTGTTGCCATTGATGGCCACGGCGGGCGCCCTTGGCGGGTTCGCTTGGGCGATGATACCTGCGCTGCTAAGGATAAAATACGGCACCAACGAGATATTGGTGTCCTTGATGCTGGTCTATGTAGCGACCAACTTTTTAGGCGGCATGGTAGCCGGCCCTTTGCGCAATCCCGAGGGTCATAACTTTCCTGAATCGCGTAGTTTTCAGGATTATGCCAGCGCCTCCAACCCCGAGCTGTTTTCCGGCACTGGCATCCATTACGGCGTGCTTTTGATGTTTGCCACCGTGATCGTCGCCTATATCATCATGAACCGGCATATACTTGGATTTCAGATCAAGCTGACCGGACAATCGCCCCGCGCGGCAAGATTTTCCGGGGTCAACCCGAATGTGCTGATCGCTGTCACTTTGGGAATATCCGGTGCTTTGGCCGGACTGGCCGGGCTGTTTGAGGTTACGGGACCGGCAGGCAAGCTGACCACCAACTTTCCGGTTGGTTATGGATTTACCGCCATTATCGTGGCGTTCTTGGGCCGCTTGCACCCCGTGGGGATATTTCTCGCCGGGCTGGTGATGGCGCTGACATATATCGGCGGCGAGGGTGCGCAGTTTGTGTTGCGTGTCCCGGCGGCAGCGATCTCGGTTTTTCAGGGTATGCTCTTGTTCTTTTTACTGGCAGTTGATGTCTTATCAAACTACCGAATACGTTGGGTCAAGAGGGAGCGCAGTTGATGGATTTCTCGTCAATCAATCCAGTGGTGCTGATTGCCAGCATCATGGTTGCCTCGACCCCGATCCTTTTGGCCGGTATCGGCGAACTGGTGGTGGAAAAAGCCGGCGTGCTCAATCTTGGTGTTGAAGGCATGATGATTACCGGCGCGATTTTCGGTTTCGCGGTATCGGTCGAGACCGGCTCGCCTTGGCTTGGTCTTTTGGGCGCGATGTTCGGAGGCGCGCTCATATCGTTGACCTTCGGCATCCTGACCCAGTATTTGCTGTCCAATCAAGTGGCAACGGGGCTGGCGCTGACGATGTTCGGCCTTGGGTTGTCCGCGCTGATGGGGCAACGCTATACTGGCATCAAGCCGCCGTCATTTCCGAAACTGGATATTCAGGCGTTGAACGATATTCCTTATATCGGGCGCATGTTGCTGAACCATGACTACATGGTCTATATCTCGTTGCTGCTGGTGTTTGCCGTTTGGTATTTTCTGAAATACACCAAGGGAGGCTTGATATTGCGCGCCGTTGGCGAGAACCACTCAGCCGCTCATGCCCTTGGATATAAGGTCGTGCGCATTCGCATTCTGGCAATCATGTTTGGCGGCGCTTGCGCGGGGCTTGGCGGCGCATATCTGTCACTGATCCGGGTGCCGCAATGGACCGAAGGCATGACCGCAGGGGCCGGTTGGATTGCTCTGGCGTTGGTGGTGTTTGCCTCTTGGCGGCCTTGGCGCGTGATCCTTGGTGCCTATCTTTTTGGAGGGGTAACCGTCCTTCAGCTTAATCTTCAGGCGGTCGGGGTAAGTATCCCCGTCGCTTATCTGTCGATGACCCCCTATTTGGTGACAATCATTGTGCTTGTCTTCATTTCGGGGGCTCGAACCAGCGCTCCGGCCTCGCTTGGCCGTGTGTTCCACGCCTCGCATTAGAGGCCATAATAAGACCGGGCTAATCTGCCAGCTCGAACAACAGGAAGGAAGAAACATGAGACTTATGAAAACCTTAATGACAGGGGTAGCGCTTGCCGTTGGGCTTACCGGTGCTGTGTTTGCACAGGAAAAGCTGAAAGTTGGCTTTATCTATATCGGCCCGGTCGGTGACCTTGGTTGGACCTATCAACACGACCTCGGGCGCAAAGCCATCGACGCGGCACTTGGCGACAAAGTCGAGACCTCCTATGTGGAAAGCGTCCCTGAAGGGGCCGACGCCGAGCGGGTTCTGACCCAAATGGCGCTGTCTGGCACCAAGCTGATCTTTACCACCTCGTTTGGCTATATGGACCCGACCATTAACGTGGCCAAAAAATTCCCCGACGTGAAATTCGAGCACGCAACCGGGTATAAACGGGCCAAAAACGTGTCTACCTACTCGGCTCGTTTTTACCAAGGACGTACGGTTATCGGCTACATCGCCGGTAAAATGACCAAGACCAACACCATCGGCTATATCGCCTCC
>CAYPUW010000229.1:0-4214 GCA_964413925.1 uncultured Rhodobacter sp.
AGCGTTTCATCCTTGGCATATGTCGCTTATCTCTAAAACCACCCAAGCCCCGATTTCGTGTGAACCAGCGCTTGGGCGTGAGGCCGCCGCCTGCCTGCCGGATGCGCCGGTAAATGTTCAAAAACTGCTCAATGGGGTAGGCGGGTGCAGTCCCTATCTCAGGGGGTTGATCCTGCGCGAGCATGCTTGGTTGGCGCAGGTTTTGCCGCTCTCCCCCGATCAGGTGCTGACGCAAATCCGTGCCGATGTTACCGCCGACAGCTTTGACGCCCTTGCGTGTGAGTTGCGCCAAGCCAAGCGGCGGGTGGCGCTTTATGTGGCGCTGGCCGATACTGGCGGCATGTGGGGGCTATCCGAGGTAACCCGCGCCTTGACCGAATTTGCCGATTTTGCCGTCAGCCAAGCCCTGAACATGCTGCTGCGCGCCGAGCTTGCGCGAGGGCATTTGCCCGGTTGCACCGAGGCCGACATGGGAACCTCCTGCGGTTTGGTGGTGTTGGCCATGGGCAAAATGGGCGCGTTTGAGCTTAATTATTCCTCCGACATCGACCTGATCGTTCTGTTTGACGAAACCCGTCATGCGCCCGAGGATTTCGACACGATCCGCCAGCGATTTATTCGCATCACCCGGCGCATGGCCAAATTACTGTCGGACGTCACCGGCGATGGTTATGTGTTTCGCACCGATTTGCGCCTGCGTCCCGACCCGTCGGTCACGCCGGTTTGTTTGTCGATGGCCGCAGCCGAGCGCTATTATGAGAGCCTCGGGCGAACTTGGGAGCCTGCCGCCTATATCAAGGCCCGCGCTTGCGCTGGTGACATCCGTGCGGGGGAGGCGTTTTTGCAGACCCTGCGCCCGTTCGTTTGGCGCAAACACCTTGATTACGCGGCCATTCAGGACGCCCATGATATGCGCTTGCGTATTCGCGAACATAAGGGTTTGGGTGGCGCGATTGCCCTGCCGGGGCATAATATCAAGCTTGGGCGCGGCGGCATTCGCGAGATCGAGTTTTTCACCCAGACCCGTCAAATCATTGCCGGTGGGCGCGATGTGGAGCTGCGCGAGCGTGCAACTTGCAAGGCGTTGTTGGTGCTTGCGCGCAAAAACTGGGTCTCTGAGGAGGCCGCCAGCGCGCTGATTGACGCCTATGAGGCGCATCGTCAATTGGAGCATCGCATTCAAATGCTGGCGGATGCACAAACCCATGACATCCCCACGCAAGCGCAACAAATCGCCCGGCTGGCGGCTTTTTGTGGGGTGGAGCAGGTCTCTGAGTTTCGCGAGGATATCATTGCGCGACTGGAAATGGTGCATGATCTGACCGAAAGTTTTTTTGCGCCGGAAGTGGCACAAACGCCCGAGCTGCCCGAAATTAGCGCGGCCATGCGCGAGCTGATGGACAAATGGCACGGCTTACCGGCTCTGCGTAGTTCGCGCGCGCGTGCGATTTTCAAACGGTTGGAGCCGTTGATCGTGAAACGCTTGCTGGCCACGGCCAATCCGGGCGAGACGCTGAACCAGTTTGACGGCTTTCTGGCGGGGCTTCCTGCCGGTGTGCAACTATTTTCGCTGTTTGAGGCTAACCCGCAACTGATTGATCTGCTGGTTGAGATTTGCGGCAGCGCGCCGGGCTTGGCGCGGTACTTGTCGCGAAACTCCCAAGTTTTTGACGGGGTTATCTCGGGGATTTTCTTTGAGCCGGTCGGCGATATGCCCGCCCTCTCTGCCGATTTAACCAAAGCCTTGTCGCGGTTTGACGACTATGAGGACAAGCTGAATGCGACCCGGCGTTGGATGAAGGAGCAGCACTTCAGGATCGGCGTTCACCACCTCAAATCGATGATTTCAAGCGAGCAGGCGGCGGCGAGCTATTCTGATCTGGCCGAGGCCGTGCTGGGGGTGATTTTCCCCGCAGTCACAGTGGCATTTACGCGTCGACACGGGCGCTTGCCCGGCTCTGAAGCCGTGGTTCTTGGCATGGGATCGCTTGGCGCGCGCAGCCTGACCGCCAGCTCTGATCTTGATCTCATCGTGATTTATGACGCGGCAGGGGCGGAGTTTTCTGACGGGAAAAAGCCGCTTGCCGCCAGCACATATTTCGCGCGCCTGACCCAGGCTTTGGTCACCGCTCTCAGCTCGCCCATGTCCGAGGGCCAGCTTTACGAGGTCGATATGCGCCTGCGCCCCTCTGGTCGCAAAGGTCCGGTCGCAACCGCCTTTAGCGGCTTTGTCAGCTATCAACAGACCGAGGCCTGGACGTGGGAGCATCTGGCCCTGACCCGCGCGCGCGTAGTTGCTGGGGGCAAGGCGCTTGGCCAAAAGGTCGAAGATTTTCGCCGCGCGATGCTTGGTCAGACGCGTGATCCTGCGCGTACACTTAATGATGTCAGCGATATGCGCACGCGATTGGCCAGCGCCAGCGACGCGGCGAGATTGGGCGATATTTGGGAGGCAAAACAGGGGCCGGGTCGGATGCTTGATATTGAAATGCTGGCGCAGACGGCGGCGCTGTTGACGGGCTGCTGTGATCAAGATGTGTTGGCGCAGCTCGGGCGCGCGGCAAGGCTTGGCTGGCTGAACGCGGGTGAAGAAACGAGTTTGGCCAGCAATTACATCCGTCTCAGGCGGGTTCAACAACTCAAAAGATTGGTCGGTGCGAAGGCGCTCGTACCGGAGGCGATGGGGCAGGGAGTGTGCGACCTTTTGCTGGCGGAAACTGGTGAGAATAGTATTAAGGCGTTGGAAACAAGGCTGGAAACCGGGCGCGAGTTTAGCGCGGCGTTGATTGATCGCACTTTTGAATCTGGCCAAGAATCCGGTCTTGACGGGAAAACCGGTCGCTGAAACATCAGGTGTGGTCGCTCTGAGCCACAAACCCCGCCGCACTGTAAGCTATGCACATGCTGCTACATCGCGGCAAAAACGATCCGGGAGGGGTCATGGACAAAGGAAATCTGGCAGTTGACCCTCGGGGGTTGATTTTCGAGGCTTACCGTATTGACGGCATTACCGCCGCCGAATGTCGCTCGATCTTTCTGGATTGGGCATTGGGTGTGCCTGCGCAGGTTGACATGCAGGCGGCCTTGAACGAGCTGCGCGCGGAATATATCCACGCCAATCCCAGCCACCCCATGAACGCGGTCATCACCGAAGGTCTCGACAAATCCGCGGCCTCCCCGAAACGGCGCGGTGGGCGCGGCGGGCGCATATAGCAGCTTTCGCTTGACCGCAGCGCTTGCGACAGGCACATCCTAAACCATGGTTCCTCTGGGCAAACTTGAACAAATCACCAGTCGTTTTGGCTTTTTAGAGGCCAAGATGGCCGAAGGTGCGGCGGGGGATGATTTCGCCGCTCTGGGGCGCGAATATGCCGAGCTGAAACCCGTGGTCGAGCAGATAGCCGCCTATCAGCAAATGCTCGGCGATATTGCCGAGGCCGAAGAAATGCTGGCCGATCCCGAGATGAAAGCGCTGGCCGAAGAAGAGCTTGGCACATTGAAAGCCGCGCTGCCTGACGCGGAACTCGCGCTTAACCTCACGCTACTGCCCAAAGACAAGGCCGACGCGCGCCCGGCGATTATCGAAATCAGGGCCGGAACTGGCGGCGATGAGGCGGCGCTGTTTGCCGCCGACCTTATGCGCATGTACCAGCGTTTGGCGGAGAACTCCGGCTGGAAGTTTGAGCTAATCTCTGAAACCCCGACCGAGCTTGGTGGCTATAAAGAGGTGATCGCCAATGTCACCGGCAATGGCGTGTTTGCGCGGCTGAAATTTGAAAGCGGCGTGCATCGGGTGCAGCGGGTGCCAACCACCGAAAGTGGCGGGCGGGTGCATACTTCGGCGGCGACAGTTGCAGTGTTGCCCGAGGCCGAGGAGGTCGATCTTGTCATCCCCGCCACCGATCTGCGCATTGATACCATGCGCGCCAGCGGCTCTGGCGGCCAGCATGTCAACACTACCGATAGTGCCGTGCGCATCGTGCATATTCCCACCGGCATCATGGTTGTGAGCGCCGAGAAATCCCAGCATCGCAACCGCGAGATTGCCATGCAGGTTTTGCGCACACGCCTTTACGATCTGGAGCGTCAAAAGGTCGATGACGAGCGCGCGGCAACCCGCAAGGGGCAGGTCGGCACTGGCGATCGTTCGGAACGTATCCGCACCTATAACTTCCCCCAAGGGCGCTTAACCGACCACCGCATTAACCTTACAC
>CAYPUW010000230.1:0-4205 GCA_964413925.1 uncultured Rhodobacter sp.
TTTCCAGGGTTGATACTTGAGTCAACATCCACAAATGGGAGTTTACACCACTGGAACCTCAAGGGCTTCCTATTCACGAATCTCTGACTCCCACTGCTTTGGAATAATTCTTGACCCTCCGGGAGGTGGAACCCCCAACAGAGATAGAGAATCGACCGCCAAACCCATATTCTTGAACGGAAAAATCATGTCCCGTCTTTTTACAACCAAACTAACCCGGCGAACCCTGCTTACGGGGACCGCAGCACTCATTGCCGCCCCTGCACTTGCGCTTGGAGCTGCGCCAAAAACGCCGGTGACTGTGGTAACCGCCAAACATAACATCTCGTCTTTCACCCTTCGACGTTGGCAGGATCATTTTGACAATCTGAAAAACGGCGCGATTCTGGCCGATATCGAGTCGCGCAGCCTGATGTTTTGGTCCGAAGATGGCCAGACCACGCGTCTTTATCCCACCAGCGTTCCTTTGAGCGAGCAACTGACAAAACGTGGTCGCACCCGCATTGTGCGCAAGGTCATTGGCCCCTCTTGGCGACCAACCGCCGCGATGAAGCGGCGCAATCCCGAATGGCCCGATTATGTCGGTCCCGGACCGGACAACCCCTTGGGGACGCATGCGCTTTATCTGTCATGGACATATTACCGTATTCATGGCACCAATGACACGCGCAAGATCGGGCGGCGTTCGTCCAACGGCTGTATCGGGCTTTATAACGAGCAGATCGCCGATCTCTATGGTCTTACAAAAATCGGGACTCAGGTCATTTTACTATAGGTGTTCATTTCCCAAGGGGCGCCTGAGAAGAAAAACACCAATGGAAAGAACACATAAATGAGTAAACTTCAGCTTTTGGCCGTCATTCTGTTTTTGGTGGTCGGAACCGGGGCGATATACGTGAACACGATGGACCCGCCCAAGCGAACTGGTCACACTTCGACATTGCCGGACATGACAGGATTGAAAGACGGCGATCCTATCCTCAAGATCAAGCTGCCAGCGTCGTTTACGCCGAAAGAAAAGCTCGGGAAAACCGCCTTTGAGGCAGTCTGTGCGGCCTGTCACGGGATTAACGGAGCCGGCACGTTCGGGGTCGCCCCTCCGCTGGTTTACATCATCTATGAGCCAAGCCATCACGGTGATTTCGCGTTTCTGAATGCCGCCCAAAATGGCGTAAGATCGCATCACTGGCCGTTTGGAAACATGCCACCGCAGAAGGGCCTGACCAAGGCGGATATTACTAATTTGGTAGCCTATATTCGGGTTTTGCAACGGACCAACGGGATCAATTGAAGAGTAGATACCTGAACTGCGGCTCTGATCGGCGTGCGAAAATCTGCGCCGGATCAACCGCTTTTAGGACGTGAAGAACATATTTGTACCAGATAGAGTTTATTGTGACCTATCATTGGAATGTGACTATGATGTTTTCTTGATCGCAATTAAAGTTTTACCCATGAAATACGTGTTGTTTGTCTTTGTTCTAATTGGGTTGACCTCCGTGATGTCCCAACCAACGGTGGCTGGTGTCTCGAGGGTGTTTTCATCCCATGAAGCTTCGCATGACATAGACATGAGCAACATGCCCGCCATTTTGCCCGTCATTTTGAATGGCCGCACAATAGCTCCGGTCGCCGATTGCGACGCATCAAACACCTGTTTGGCGCAATTTGAGCAAGTTGAACATTCGTGCAGCACTTGCGCGATATTGGCGGCGCTTATCAGGCCGGTAGACCTGACGACGAAGAGCCTTCCTGTGATATATTCAAAGGCACGCGTTCTTGGTCTGTTGCGGTCCGAAATTCTAAGGCCACCAAGGGTTTGATAAGCTCACTCCGGCCATTGGGCTGGGCAATATTACGATTTTATACGAGGTAAAAAATGCTCCGATTAGCAGCTACTCCCGATCAAGGGTTTCAACGATCCCATCCGCGCCGAGCGCGCGCAGCGTCACTTAACCCCGCGTCCAACCAGCAGCGGCTCATGTTTGCGCTGTTTGCGCTGGTCATGCTGGCCGCGGCCGTGCTGGTGGCCGTTCCCTCCTACGCCCAAAGCACGGCGTTCAAACTGGCGGTGGCCCAAGCCGCCTCTAAAGACAAGGCGATTGCCGCATTTTACAAGGCGCGCGATTACAAACCGATCTGGACCAGCGGGGCCGACCGTCAACGCCGCCGCGCGCTGCTTGAGGCTCTGAGACGTGCGCCCAGTCACGGCCTGCCGACCGGTCGTTATGATGCGTCGCAAGTCAACAGGGATTTCTCCGGTTTCAAATCAGCCAAGGCCCGAGGTGTGCTTGAGGTTCAAACCACACGCAAGTTCCTGCAATATGCGCGTGATATCCAGTCCGGCGTGCTCGAGCCAAAGCGCATCGACAAGAACATGACTCTGCGTCCGCCAAGACGTGACCGGCTGAAAACGTTGCAATCATTTGCCAAAAGCTCGCCTGCCGCGTTCTTCAAATCCCTGCCGCCAACCGATCCCGGCTATAACCGCTTGCTGAAAGAAAAAGTCCGCATCGAGCGCATCATCAGCCGTGGTGGTTGGGGCGCAACCGTCAAGGCCAAAAAGCTCAAGCCCGGTCAAAGCGGCAAGCAGGTCGTTACGTTGCGTAAACGCCTAACGGCCCTTGGCTATAAGCGTATTGGCACTTCGCCGAAATACGACACCGGCCTTGAACGCGCTGTGCAGATTTTTCAGCAAGACAGTGGTCTCAACGCTGACGGTGTTGCCGGTGCGCAAACCATCGCCGCCATGAATACCTCGCCCGAGACCCGCCTGATGCAAGTCGTCATCGGGCTGGAGCGGATGCGCTGGCTTAACAAGCCTCTTGGCAAACGTCATATTCTGGTCAACGAGGCTGCCTTCATGGCCTATGTGATCGACAACGGCAAACCGACGCTGACAACCCGTGTGGTGGTTGGCAAGGCTGGTCGCTGGCGCACGCCGGAGTTTGAGAAAAAGATGACCCATCTGGTGGTCAATCCCTCTTGGTATGTGCCGGCTTCAATCGCTGGCACGGAATATCTGCCACTGCTCAAGCAAAACAGCGACGCGCTGACCCGCCAAGATCTGGTGATGAGGGATGAAGATGGCAACGTGATCAATCCGACCGGTGTCGATTTCTCGCAATATACCAAGGACAACTTCCCGTTCAGCCTGCGCCAACCTCCGTCAGGTGGAAATGCGCTTGGTAAAGTGAAGTTCATGTTCCCCAACAAACACGCGATATATCTGCACGACACCCCGTCGCGCTCGTTGTTTGGCAAGGACATTCGGACCTTCAGCCATGGTTGTGTGCGGGTGCAAAAGCCCGATGAGCTGGCCTATACCTTGCTTGGTAAACAGATGGCCGACTCCAAGAGCTTCTTTGACGATCTGGTCGCTACCGGCGTTGAAACCACGGTCAAGCTCAAAGAGCCCGTGCCGATCTATCTGGTCTACCGCACCGTCTGGGTGTCGGCAGACGGTCGCCCCAACTACCGCGCCGACAGCTATAAGGTTGATCGCAAAGTGTTCAACGCACTGGCCAAAGCTGGCGTTGTGCTGAGAGGCGTGCAGAGCTAAAAATGACAAAGGCGGCGGGTCAAACACTGACCTGCCGCCTTTAGTTTGCCCGACATCGCGCAGGTTGACCGGGCCACGGTCGTTAACTATTTTCATGTTTGCGCTAACAAAGACTCAGGCGGGAAACGATGAACCAATATGCTGTTTCAATCGTCGCGATTATGTTTCTCACTATATTTCTCGCAGCTTTGGCCGGATTGAGATATTCCCAAGCTTCACTGGTTTTTGGGATCATTGCGGCAGTATTGGCCCCCATCGCGATCCACAAAGTTCCCAAGTTGAGCTTGTCGGTTGCGTTCCTTGTGAGTTTGGCGATTTTTGCAAGCTATCCAGCTAAGAAATTGTTCCAGCTAAACGGGTTCTTTCAGGAGTTTCCCCTGACTTTGGCCTATGCCGCTCTCCTCTGGTTTATCGGTATAGGGTGGAAACGGAGCTGGAAGCGCGAGAAGTGAACGGCTTTCTGAAGTGGTCCTGCTTTTCTGGACAGGTTTGCGGCTGAGTTAAGGTGTATCGGGTTTGGTTATCATGCCGCTTTCTTCATTTCCCTGCCGTCAAAGTATGCCTCGTCCGGCGTTCGCTTTTCAAGAGCCGTGTGGGGGCGGTCGGTGTTGTAAAATGTGATCCATTCATCGATCACCCGCTC
>CAYPUW010000231.1:0-4204 GCA_964413925.1 uncultured Rhodobacter sp.
GTTCACATCCATTGCCGGATTGCCAACCGACCCGAGGACATTAACGCGATTCGGGTGGCGGTTGGTGAAGCTGACGCGGTGATCGGCGGCGATCTGGTGGTCTCGGCGGGCGGTAAAACCCTCGGGTTGATGCAGCAAGGCCGGACCCGCGCGGTGGTCAACAGCCACGAGATCATCACCGGAGAGTTCACGCGAAACGCCGAGTTCGAATTGCCGAGCGAGCGGTTGACCTTGGCGCTTGAGGCCCGTTTGGGGGCTGAAAATGTACAGTTCATGGACGTCTCCGCGCTGTCGCGCCAACTGCTGGGGGATTCGATTTTCTCCAACATGATGATCCTTGGCGCGGCGTGGCAAAAAGGGCTGGTGCCGCTAAGCCATGATGCCATCACCAAAGCGGTCGAGCTGAACGGTACGGCGGTTGAGGGCAACAAAAAGGCGTTTGAGCTTGGCCGGTGGGCGGTACTTCACCAAGAGGAGGCGCGCAAGCTTTTGGTCACCAAACCTGAACCTGCCGAGCGTAGTTTCAAAGAAAAACTTGAAATTCGTGCCACACATTTGCGCGCTTATCAGGGAAAATCCCTTGCCCGGAAATACCTCAAATTCGTCGATAAGGCTGGGAAGGATTTGGCACCATATGTGGCCAACGGATACCATAAGCTTTTGACTTATAAGGATGAATACGAGGTAGCGCGCCTTCACGCCCAACAAACCGAAGCGTTGGTCGCGCAAGAGTTTGAGGGCGATACCAAGCTGACATTTCATCTCGCGCCGCCAATTCTGTCGCGCCCCGGCCCGGATGGCCGTCCCAAGAAGCGCACGTTTGGCCCGTGGATTTTGCGCGCTTTTCGACTGCTTGCCCGGCTCAAATTCCTGCGCGCAACGCCGCTTGACCCGTTCGGGCGCAGCGCCGAGCGCAAAATGGAGCGCGCGCTTATTGGTGAATACGAACGCGATATCGCCCTGATATTAAAGCTTGTGGATGCCAATACGTTAGAGCTTGCCCAGCAGCTTGCCGAACTGCCGATGCAGATCAAAGGGTTTGGCCCGGTCAAAATGGCCAGTGTCGCGGCGTTTGCCAAACGGCGTGCGGAACTGCTTGGGTCCATCGAGCTTGGTGAAACGCCGAAACAGCAAGTGGCGGAATAGGGCCTATCCCTTTTGAATGAGGTAACTTTGGGGAGTTTGCTCGCCAATCTCAATCAGGATATGCCCCTGTTCTGCGCAAAAATGTGGCATGTCGATTACCGCTGCAGGATCGTCGGCCAGCACGCGCAAAACCGTGCCGGGCGCCATTGCTTTCAGTCGTTTGCGCGCTTTGAGAACCGGCAACGGGCATAAAAGCCCGGTTGCGTCAATTTCTTCGTCCCATTTCATGCGGTCGGACTAGCGCGCTCTGTAACAATAGTCCACGTCAATGTGACTGGGCGCGCAGTGATCTCTTGAGCCTGATGGATTAAGTTGGTTAGAAGGTCACGACATTTACCCAAGGGAGTCGCCATGTTTGGAATTGATCTCATAGACGCCGGACTGATGGTCTCTATACTCATCGCGCTGGCGGCGGGGGTTTTGAGTTTTCTGTCCCCTTGCGTCTTGCCCATCGTTCCCCCGTATCTCGCCTATATGGGCGGGATCAGCATGGCGGAGATGACCGACAATAAGGCCTCGCGCAAACCCGCCATTATCGCCTCGGTATTTTTCGTTCTGGGGCTGTCGACGGTGTTTTTGATCCTCGGATTTACCGCTTCGGTATTTGGCAAGTTTTTCCTGCAAAATCAGATACTTTTCGCGCAAATCTCGGGCGCTGTGATCATCCTGTTCGGCCTGCATTTCATGGGGCTGTTCCGTATCCCCATGCTTATGCGCGAAGTGCGGCTTGACGCCGGTGATCGTGGCGGATCGGCCGTTGGTGCTTACGTTTTGGGGCTGGCATTTGCCTTTGGTTGGACGCCATGTATCGGGCCAATTCTTGGCACAATCCTTTCGTTGAGCGCGCAAGTAGACAGCGTCGGGCGCGGGACGTTTTTGATGGCGGTTTACGCAGTTGGGTTGGGCTTGCCGTTCATTCTGTCGGCGGTGTTTATCAACCGCGCGATGGGGGTCATGAACCGGCTCAAGCCGTATATGGGGATGATCGAAAAAATCATGGGCTTGTTGCTGATCGCGGTCGGGCTGCTGATGGCCACGGGGTTGTTCTCGCGCATGTCATACTGGCTTTTGGAGAATGTTCCGTTTCTGGCCCAGATCGGGTGAAAAGACGCTTAATCTTGCGGGCCATTTAGGATAAGTAGGTCACGAAAAGACGCGAGAGTTAAAGACGCGAGAGTCGGGGCAGTGGTCGGGACAAATTCAGCCGCAAACAAGCAAGATGTGCGCAAGCGCCGGGTGTTTTATATCTCGGGCTATGACCCGATGTTGCCGCGACGTTACCGCGAGCTTTACCGCAGCGAGGCGGCGGCACAGGCCAAAATATCCAACTATTCCATTGAGTTAAAGGGTAAATTAGGCGGCGAGACCTATGCGTGGTCGGTGTCGAGCTTGATCGATGAAGCCAAAACAGAGGCCACCGTCGAGTTTTTGCTGTGGTCCGATATTGTGCGCAGCTCGATGACGCGCAGCATTCCCGGCACGTTTGTTTTGCTGGCGCAAGTGGTGTGGATCTATGTCTCGACCGGCGCGCTGTTTCGCCTGATGCGGCTCAGAAAAGGGCCAATAATTGCGGCGCTTTATCCGGTTTTCATGCTGTGCCTTCAACTTGTGGTCGCCGTGGCACTGGGCGCGCTGGTCTGGTTCGGGTTCTCGCAGATCATACCAAGTGCTGTTGCTGTGATTATTGCTGTCGCGGTTTTTGCGTGGCTGCTCATGTGGTTTCGGCGGATAGATAACCGGCTGTTTGTCTATTATCTGCTGCATGACTATGCCTTTTCGACCCGGTTTCGTGGGCGCACCCCGCCGGAACTCAATCAGCGGATGGCCGAGTTCGGGGCGCGGATATCAGACGCTTTTGCGAGCGATGTTGACGAGGTTCTGGTGGTTGGCCATTCCTCCGGCGCGCATCTGGCGGTGGGTATTCTGGCGGATTTATTGCGGCGTCAACAGCCCCGCGCCAATGGGCCGAAGCTCGCGTTTTTATCGCTGGGGCAGGTGGTTCCCATGGTCAGTTTTTTGCCCGAAGCCGATGATTTGCGGCGCGATCTCAACTATCTCAGCACGCAAGAGGGCTTCACGTGGGTCGATGTCACCGCCCCCGGCGATGGCTGCTCATTTGCGCTTTGCGATCCGGTCGGGGTGAGTGGAGCGGCCCCCGATGAGGGGCAGATTTGGCCTCTGGTTATTTCGGCGGCCTTCAGTCTGTCGCTTTCGCCTGAGCGGTTCAAGGCCTTGAAACGGCGGTATTTTCGCCTGCATTTTCAGTATCTCTGCGCGTTTGATCGCCCGCTTGAGTATGACTATTTCCAAATCACTGCCGGCCCACTGTCGTTGGCGCGCCGCTATAAAGATCAAGCGCCGTCACCCTCGCGCATCACGCGACCGCTCTCTGGTTTTCGCTATAAGGATACGCCATGAAGCCGCCGCTTATTTTGCCGCCAAAACCGCCATCGCGGCCGGAAAAAACCTCTTTTATCAAGCATATACTGCTGTTTCGCAAAGATATTATCTCGTCGCAACCCGCCAAGCTTTACCGCGCCAAAATGGCCGAGTTTCGCACGCCGTTCTTTCGCTCTTACCTCGTGAACCAGCCTGATCTGGTCAAAACCGTGCTAAAAGAACGCCCCGATGATTTTCCCAAGGCGCGGTTGATTGCCGAGAGCCTGAAGAACCTGCTGGGCAACTCGGTTTTCGTCACCAATGGCGAGGTTTGGAAGCGGCAGCGGCGCATTATTGACCCGTCTTTTGAGGGCGGTCGTCTGAAGGATGCGTTTCCGGCGATGGTTGCGGCGGGCGAAGCAGGGGTTGCGCGGTTTGCGGCTTTGGCGCGTGAGGGCGAGATTGAGGTTGAGGCCGAAGCGTCGCATATGGCGGCGGATGTGATTTTTCGCACGCTGTTTTCCATTCCTATTTCCGATCAGGCGGCCGCGGACGTGTTTCACACCTTTCGCGACTATCAGCGCACGCAACCGTTGCTTAATCTGGCGTCCTTCATTGATTTGCCGCGCTGGATGCCGAGGTTTCGCCGCCGCGAGACCCGGAAAACCAGTCGAAAAAT
>CAYPUW010000232.1:0-4187 GCA_964413925.1 uncultured Rhodobacter sp.
TTGCAGGACTTCCAGCTCTTCTTCAAGGATTTTTTTCGGCTCTGCGAGGGAGTTAAACCACGCCGGGGTCAGCACGTCTTTGGTCAGCTTGGCCGAGCGGTAAAACTCGGATTTGAACGGCCACAGGATCAGGGCAAACAACAAAAGCAGGATCGCGCTCTCAATATCAAGCCCGTTCAGAACCGACGCAACCGCCCCCCCGATCAGCGCCACTCCGGTTAACCAGAACGCGCCTGAAATTCGGCGCACCAAGCCAAGAGAAAGCATCAACAGCGCGATGCCGAGCGTGGCTGATAAAATCGCTCCGCCCTCTAATAATATGGTTGCAATCAGGTCATTGGGGTCGATTTGATGGGGTCTGACCGAGGGCATCAGCGCCATAATCAGAAGGTAAACGCCAAGCCCGAACACCGTGCTTCCGGCCAATGAAGGCGCAAAAGTGATCGCCGATTTGAGGGTCGGTTTGAGCTGCTCTGGCACATCACCAAGCAAGCGGGTGAGAAAGCCCCCCGCGAGCCGCGCTTCGTTGATGGCAACAAACGCCAGCGCAAGTCCGAACGGCACGAGATAGTAAATCATCCGGTAAAGAACCAAGGCGGCGGCGACCTGCTCTAGCGGCACTTGCCCCGGCAAACCGGCAATAATCACGGACTCAAAAACCCCGACTCCGCCGGGAACATGGCTTAGCACACCGGCCATGACAGCGGCGGCAAAGATGGTCAGAAAGGTTAAAAAATCCGGCACACCGACCGGCATCAGCACATAAAGCGTTAACGCCGCCATCGCCGTATCCATCAGCGTAAAGCCAAGCTGGCCATATAGAATGCCAGGGCTGGGGGCGGAAATCTCGAACCGAGAGATGCGCAAGGTCTTTTGTGTGATCGAAAGCCAAGTCAAAACGCCGGTTAATATCAACGCGGTACTGGCAGCGATCAGTCGCACCGGCACCCCGGAAAACGGCAAAATCGCCTGCAGAGCATGGGGATGAATCGCCAGCGCGACCAGCCCGATAACGGTGATGCCAAACCCGAACGCCAGCGCAACAAAGGTCGAAACCGCGGCCACTTCGAACGCATTTAGCCCAAAAGCCGAGTAAATCCGATAGCGCACCGCACCGCCCGAGACAATGCTGATACCGATGGTATTGCCAAAACTATAGCCCAGAAAACCGCCAACCGCGATGATCCGCGCCGGCACTTTCTTACCAAGCGAGCGCAGGGCCGACCAGTCATAACCGATCAGCGCGACATAGCCCAGAAACGTGGCCGCCATCGCCGCGACAAGTTTGGACCAAGTGGTTGATTTAACTTGAGAAATCACCTCTTGCGCATTCAGAGGTTGTAACAGGCGATGCAGCGCGTAAGCGCCAAGTGCGAACAGCCCTATCCCCAGAAATATCGGGGCAAGATTGCGCAGCTTGGCAATGGCCGAAGCTTTCTCGGCCTTGTTTTCTGCGCGAACTTCGCCTGATTGAGGCATATTAACATTCCTTAACCAGAGCCGCGCGAGCCTTTTGCAAAGCTGCCGCCCGTGGGTGTTGTTTTGCGACTCACACCACATCTGAACCGCGTCCATTTCGCGGTCGGATCGAAGCTCTGAGCATATTGTTAGGCCAATTAACAAATCCACACACAAAACGCTACTGCAATGTCGGTCGACAACCTCAGCAATAACTTGATGAGTTTAACGAGTGATTAACCTTGCAATCCCGGCGCAATCAGAGGAACGCTAACGCAGGTAACAGAGGCGATATCATGAGCCATATTTTTCCGAGGCACACGAAATCTGCAACGCCAATGGTGTCGCGCGGCGATGGCGTTTACCTTTATGACCAGACAGGCAAGCAATATCTGGACGCGTCAGGTGGGGCTGCGGTGTCTTGTTTGGGCCATAGTGACGCGCATGTTTTGGCGGCGATCAAGACCCAGCTTGATCAGGTGGCGTTCGCGCATACGGGGTTTTTCACATCGCAAGTGGCCGAGTCGCTGGCGGATAAGTTGGTGGCGCAGGCCCCCGACGGGCTTGATCGGGTTTACCTTTTGTCGGGCGGATCAGAGGCGGTCGAGGCGGCGTTAAAGCTTGCGCGACAGTATTTTTTAGAGATCGGCCAGCCCCAGCGGCAGCATTTTATTGCGCGACGTCAAAGCTATCATGGCAACACGCTGGGGGCGCTGGCAACGGGTGGCAATATGTGGCGGCGCGCGCCATTTGCGCCTTTGATGATAGAGACCAGCCATATCTCGCCCTGCTACGTTTATCGCGACCAACAGGCGGGAGAAACGGCCGAGACCTATGGGCAGCGCGTGGCCGACGAGCTTGAGACCGAGATTTTGCGCCTTGGTCCCGAAAGCGTGATCGCCTTTGTCGCCGAGCCGGTAGTCGGCGCAACTATGGGGGCGGTCGGGGCGGTGCCGGGATATTTCAAGCGCGTGCGCGAGATTTGTGACCGTTTCGGTGTGCTGCTGATTTTGGACGAGGTGATGTGCGGCATGGGGCGCTGTGGTGATTTATTTGCCTGCGATCATGACGGGATTTCGCCTGATATTTTGACCATCGCCAAGGGCTTGGGGGCGGGGTATCAGCCGGTCGGGGCGATGATGTGCAGCGGCGAGATTTACCGCGCGATCAAGGATGGCAGCGGATTTTTTCAGCATGGTCACACCTATATGGGCCATCCGGTTGCGGCGGCGGCGGCGCTGGCGGTGTTGGATCGATTGGTCGATGATGATTTGATTGCGCGGGTGCGCGAGATGGGCGACAGATTGCGCGCGGCCTTAAAGGATCGCTTTGGCGAGCATCCAAATGTCGGTGATATTCGCGGGCGCGGGCTGTTTTTGGGCTTGGAGCTTGTCACTGATCGAGCCGCCAAAACGCCGTTTGCACCCGAGCGGGGCCTCGCCAAAAAACTGAAAGCGGCGGCGTTCGAGGCCGGGCTGATTGTCTATCCCATGAGCGGGACGATTGACGGCAAGCACGGCGATCATGTGCTGCTCGCCCCGCCTTTTATCATTGATAACAATCATATAGACGAGCTTGTCAACAAGCTGGCGCGCGCGTTGAAAGCTGTGCTGTGATCCCGCTCCCCAATCTGATGGTGGCACCAAACGGCGCTCGGCTTGGCGTGAGCGATCATCCGGCGCTGCCGGTAACGCTAGCGAAAATCGTGGCAACCGCAACGGCGTGTCGCGCGGCGGGGGCGGATGGGCTGCATCTTCATCTGCGCGACAATACCGGCGCACATATCTTGGATGGCGGGCTTTATCGCGAGGCGGTGACCGAGCTTGGGCGCGCTCTGCCGGGGTTTGCGGTGCAGGCGACGACCGAGGCTGTCGGGCAATATTCGCCCGCGTTTCAACGGCAACTGGCGCTTGACTGTGGCACGTCTTTGGTCTCGGTCGCGATGCGTGAAATCGCTGCCGATGGCGAGATTTCCGCTTGCAAGGCCCTGCATGACGCCAGCAAAGAGCGCGGCATCTCGTTGCAATATATCCTCTATAACCCCGATGATCTGACGCGTTTGGCCCAGATGCTGGGACCGCGCGAGGTACTAGACGGATCGCTTCAAGTGCTGTTCGTGTTGGGAAATCATCAAGGCGTGGCGGGGAGACCCGAGATGCTTGAACCGTTTCTTGATGGCATGACCCTCCTGCAAATTCGCCCCGACTGGATGGTTTGCGCCTTTGGTGTGAGCGAGACCGCCTCGCTGCTCGCAGCCCATGCCAAGGGCGGTAAAATGCGGGTTGGGTTTGAAAACTCGCTTTGGCATCAGGACGGCTCAGTCGCTGCGGATAATGCCGCTCGAATCGCGCGCATTCGCACGGCGCTGGCCAAGGATAAGCGCGCGTAAGCTTGGTTAACCAAGCCCGTCCAGATGGTGAATGATAACCTTGGCCGCATTTTCAACCATCTCAGGGGCGGCTTTTGCTCGCAGCATCACGAACATGCCAAGAACCGAAGCGGTCAGGAAATGGGCTTCTTGCTCAACGATTAAATCGCCGCGCACCGAGCCATCTTGGCGCGCGTTATGCAACGCCGCCGAGAACGCCGTTGTCAAGCGAGCGAAATATCTTTGAACATGGCCCTCGCCGCTGGGGTCGCGCGCGCCGAACTCGACCGCTGTGTTGCACAAAAAACAGCCTTTACCCGATTTGGGCCCGCGCGCAGCCGCCGCGAAAAACTCGATCAGG
>CAYPUW010000233.1:0-4162 GCA_964413925.1 uncultured Rhodobacter sp.
GTGCTGATGGTGGATGACGTGCAGTTCATTGCGGGCAAGGAGTCAACCCAAGACGAATTTTTCCATACTTTCAATGCTTTAGTTGACCAAAACAAACAGATCGTCATCTCTGCTGACCGTGCGCCGGGCGAAATAACCGGGCTTGAGGAGCGGATTAAATCGCGGCTTCAGTGGGGCTTGGTGGTTGATTTGCACCCAACCGATTATGAATTGCGACTGGGGATTTTGCAGTCCAAGGTCGATTTGCAAGAACGGCTTTACCCCGGCGTGATGCTGGCCGATGGCGTGTTGGAGTTTTTGGCCCACCGGATTTCCACCAATGTTCGGGTGCTTGAAGGCGCGCTGACGCGGCTTTACGCGTTTGCCTCGCTGGTCGGGCGCGAGGTTACGCTGGAGGTGGCGCAAGATTGTCTCGCCGATATTTTACGCGCTTCTGATCGCAAGGTGACCATCGACGAGATCATTCGCAAAGTTGCCGATCATTATAATCTGCGCCTGTCGGATATGCTCAGCCCGCGCCGCGCGCGCGTGGTTGCCCGTCCGCGTCAGGTAGCGATGTTCTTGGCCAAAATGCTCACCTCGAAATCCTTGCCAGAGATCGGGCGACGGTTTGGCGGGCGCGATCACACCACGGTCATTCATGCGGTGCGCAAGATCGAAGAGCTGAAATCGGTCGATCACCAGATATCCGAGGACGTGGAGCTGCTGCGCCGGATGCTTGAGGCCTAAAACACCCCTAATTCGGGACTATTTGGCCCTGACGCGGGGCAAAAACCGATGCGCTCTTGACCGCGACTTCGTTCCCCGCAAAAAAGAGAAAACGTTTGAAACTTCGGGCCACCGAGCTAGGGTGTCAGTCCGGGTACGTTAAGGAGTGAGATCATGAAGGTCAGCATCGAGCGGAGCGCGCTTTTAAAAGCGATGAGCCAAGCCCAGTCCGTGGTCGAGCGACGCAACACCATCCCGATCTTGGCCAATGTGCTGATCGAGGCCGAAGGGGCTGGGGTTAGCTTTCGCGCGACCGACCTTGATATTGAGGTGATCGACAAGGCTCCGGCGATGGTCGAGCGTTCCGGTGCCTCGACTGTTGGCGCCCATACCTTGCATGAGATTGTGCGCAAACTGCCCGATGGCGCGATGGTCGAACTGATGGATGATGGCGCATCAGGGCGGCTCGAGGTGCGGGCCGGACGCTCTAATTTCTCGCTGGCGACATTGCCGCGCGAGGATTTTCCGGTGATGGCTTCGTCGGAATATAGCTGCAATTTTTCCGCCCCCGCGCCGGTTCTGCGCCGCCTGTTTGACAAATCAAAATTCGCGATCTCGACCGAGGAAACCCGTTACTATCTGAACGGTGTTTATATGCATGCCTCCGATGCCGCTTCGGGCCGGGTTTTGCGCTGTGTCGCTACCGATGGTCATCGTCTGGCGCGGGTTGACGCACCTTTGCCCGCCGGTGCCGAGGAAATGCCGGGCGTGATCGTTCCGCGCAAAACCGTTGGCGAATTGCGCAAGTTGTTGGAGGATGACGACATGCAAATCGCGGTGTCGGTATCAGAAACCAAAATCCGTTTTGCCACGCCTGAAATCACGCTGACCTCCAAGGTTATCGACGGCACATTTCCCGACTACACACGGGTTATTCCGACTGGTAACACTCGCCGGTTGGAGGTCGATGCTGCCGAGTTTGCCCAAGCGGTTGACCGGGTTTCGACCGTGTCGTCAGAGCGTTCGCGCGCGGTAAAGCTGTCGCTGGAGGAGGATCGTTTGATCCTGTCGGTGAACGCGCCTGACAGCGGAGCCGCCGAGGAAGAACTGGCCGTGGCCTATTCTGACGAGCGTTTGGATATCGGTTTTAACGCCAAATACCTGCTGGAAATCGCCAGTCAGGTTGATCGCGAGAACGCGGTTTTCTTGTTTAACTCATCGGGTGACCCAACCCTGATGCGCGAGGGCAATGACGAGACCGCCGTTTATGTCGTGATGCCGATGCGGGTCTAACCTCTTGACGGGGCTTGCTTTTACCAAGTTAACGCTGTCTCATTTCCGTTCCTATAAACACGCGCAACTGGAACATGATGCGCGACCGATTGCCTTTTTTGGGGCCAATGGAGCCGGTAAAACCAACCTGCTTGAGGCCATGTCGATGCTATCGCCGGGCCGGGGCATCAGGCGCGCGGGCGCCGACGAGTTGGCCCGCAGCCCCGAGCGGCTTGGCTGGAAAGTCACTGCCGAACTGGACAGCCTTGGCTTTAACCACGAGCTTGAAACATCGGCCACGCCCGGTGCTGCGCGGCAGGTTCAGGTGGATGGAAAACCCGCCGCGCAACTGGTGCTGGGCAAGCTGCTGCGGATGGTTTGGCTGGTGCCCTCAATGGACCGGATATGGCTTGACGGGGCCGAGGGGCGCCGCCGTTTTCTTGACCGGATCACCCTTAGTTTCACCCCGTCACATGGCGAGATTTCGCTGGCCTATGACAAGGCCATGCGCGAGCGTAACCGTCTGCTGAAAGATCGCGTCACGGATGAGAACTGGTACCGTGCGCTTGAGGGCCAGATGGCCAAAAACGGGGCGGCAATTACGCAAAACCGCCAACAGGCGCTGGCGCGTCTTGCCGATGCCCAAACCAATGTAGAGACCGCTTTTCCAACCGCTGAACTGACGCTGCTCAGCCGCTGCGATGGTGGTTTGCCGGAGGCGAGCGACGATTTGGAGGTCGCATTTGCCAGCAATCGAAGCCGTGATCTGGCCGCCGGTCGCAGCCTGGTCGGGCCGCACCGCGCCGACCTTGCCGCCGTTTATGCTGCCAAAGAGATCGAGGCGCGGCTGTGTTCCACTGGCGAGCAAAAGGCGTTGTTGATCTCGCTGATCCTTGCAAATGCCCGCGCAATCGCGTCTGATTTTGGTGCGCCACCGATAGTTTTGCTTGACGAGGTCGCGGCCCATCTTGATGTTGACCGACGGGCGGCACTTTATGACGAGATTTGCGCGCTCAAGGCGCAGGCGTGGATGACCGGAACCGATGCCTCGCTGTTTGACGCTTTGGGGGATCGCGCGCGGCTGATCGAGGTTTGCGAAACGCAGGATGGCTCGGAATTGATAGAAGGGGAGAGATGATGAAAAAGCTTATTATTCTACTATTAACATGGACTTACCTAGTGACCCCTCAACCAGCACTGGCGGGCGAGCTGTTGCGGCAAATTGTGGGTCAGTCGCGCTATTACGGCGTTGGCTGGCAGAATGACGGCAATCACTGGTCGATTGAGTTGCTGGTCCAAAAAGACGGCGCGCAGATCGCCTATCCGTCGATTGGTTGCGCTGGCATCTGGAAGCAGAGCGGCCAATCCGAGCGTCAGGTCGAGTATATCGAGGAGATAAAGGACGGGTTGGACGATTGTGTGGCGCTGGGAGCGGTGCGCTTGGAACCCCTCAAAGATGGCGCGCTGCTTTACACTTGGATGGAGACCCCACCCACAGTCGCCGCACGCGCGGTTTTGCTGCCACTCGCCAATGACCGCAAGACCTATATGTCGCTGTTGAAGCGCACGCTCAGGGATGTTTCGCTCGACTATATGTTGCCGGAGTTTACGCGTTAAAGCCCATGACCATCTCGCCGACCGACCTTCTGATCTACGCAGGCGCACTGTTTATTCTGTTCCTGACGCCGGGGCCGGTTTGGGCGGCGTTGATTGCGCGCGCGTTGTCGGGCGGGTTCCACGCCGCTTGGCCCTTGGCGCTGGGCGTGGTGGTAGGCGACGCGATTTGGCCGGTTCTGGCAGTGTTTGGCGTTACTTGGCTGGTGTCGGTCTACGCCGATTTTCTGCTGGTTTTACGCTATGCGGGGGCGATCATGCTGGCGCTGATGGGCGCGCTTTTGATTGCGCGTGCGGGGCGCGGTATCGCCAAAGACGCGAGGCTGACCGCGCCGGGTGCATGGGCCGGTTTTTCGGCTGGAGTGTTGATCATCCTCGGCAATCCCAAAGCGATTTTATTTTACATGGGGGTGCTGCCGGGGTTCTTTGACATCACCACTTTGAACGGATGGGATATTACGGCAATCGCGAGCGTTTCGATGCTGGTTCCGCTGGCGGGAAACATCGCGTTGGCCGCATTTCTGGGCCGCACACGCGCGCTGATTTCGTCGCCAGCGGCGCTGCGACG
>CAYPUW010000234.1:0-4162 GCA_964413925.1 uncultured Rhodobacter sp.
GGAAAACCGAAAAACATGAGAACTTCCAATAAGTCGCGGTCGCGCAACAAGAATCAAAACCGCAGGCCTTCTTCGGCCAATGTAATCAACAGGGTGTTTGACAGCTCTGGTCCCGAAGGCAAAGTGCGCGGCACGCCACAGCAAATTATTGATAAATATCAAATGCTTTCACGAGATTCACAACTGGCGGGCGACCGCGTCGCTGCCGAGAATTTCTTGCAACATTCCGAGCATTATACCCGCCTGCTCAATGATGCCACGCGCGAGCAAAATCAACGCCGCGAACAACACGAGGCGCAGCAAGCCCAGCATGCGCAGCGCAAGGCCGCTCAAAATAGCGACAATCAAGCCTCCTCGCATGAAAGTTCTGATCAGCCGGATTTGGTCCAACAATCTTCAGCCCAACAACCTGACGCTCAACAGCCAGATGTACAACAACCTGATGCCCAACAACCTATGACCGTGCAGGGATCAGACGATTCCGGGCTGGTGGAAACCCCAGAGGGCAAACAGCGTTCGCGCCGCAAACCCAAGCCTGAAAATACCGGGCAGGCCGCTGAATAGTTGGGCGTGTAATCAGCCCTTGAGCGCGCGGGCAAGATCGCAAAACTGCTCAATAGACAGGTTTTCGGCCCGTTCTGTCGGGGCTATACCAACCGCAATCATCATATCCTGAATGTCGGGATGAATGGATTTGAGGCTGGCGCGCAGCATTTTTCGTCGCTGCCCAAAACCGGCGGCAACCAGACGGGTGAGGGTTTTCTCGTCCGCCGCAAACAGCATTTCATCGCGCTTTTCTATATGCACCACCGCTGATGTGACCTTGGGCGGCGGGGTAAAAGCCTGCGGCGAGATTTCCATCACGATCCGCGCCTTGGCCCGCCATTGGGTAAGAATTGCCAGCCGCCCATAGGCTTTTGTGCCGGGAGTGGCCACGATCCGCGCAGCGACCTCTTTTTGAAACATCAAGGTCAGGCTGTCCCAAAACGGCGGCCAGTTTGCCGGTGTTAACCAACGGATAAGCAACTCGGTTCCAATATTGTAAGGCAGGTTGGCGACCACGCGAATGGGCGCATTGAGATGCTGGCGGGCGTCAATTTGCAGCGCGTCGCCCTCAATGATTTGTAAACGGTTCGGGTAATGCTCGGCGATGCGCGCCAGAGCGGGCAAACAGCGTGCATCCTTCTCAATCGCCAGCACTTTTCGCGCCCCTTCATGCAACAACGCGCGGGTCAGACCGCCGGGACCGGGACCGATTTCAAGCACATCACAGGCCCTAAGATCGCCAGCTTGCCTCGCGATCTTCGTGGTGAGATTGAGGTCGAGCAGAAAATTCTGCCCCAAGGCCTTTTTCGCACTCAGCCCTTCATCCGCAATCACATCGCGCAACGGCGGCAGCCCGTCAATCGTTGCCATCAGAGGGCCTCGCTGGCGTTGATCGCCATGCTGTGGGCCTGACGCAGGGCGGCAATGAGGCTTGAGGGGTTGGCCAATCCTTTGCCCGCAAGATCAAAGGCGGTGCCGTGATCGGGGGATGTGCGAATAAACGGCAAGCCTAGCGTCACGTTGGTGCCACCGTGAAAATCCAGCGTCTTAATCGGGATCAGCGCCTGATCGTGATACATGCAAACGGCTGCGTCATAGCGCACGCGCGCCTCGGCGTGAAACAGCGTGTCCGCCGAATGAGGTCCGGTGAGGTTCAACCCTTCGGCGTTGAGACGGGCAATGAGCGGCGCGATCAGCTTAATCTCGTCGCGCCCCATCGCCCCGCCTTCGCCCGCATGTGGGTTGAGACCAGCCACGGCAATGCGCGGGTTTTCTATGGCAAATGTGGTCTTGAGCGCGGCGTGGGTGATGCGCAAAGTCTCGCTCAAAAGCTCTGCGGTCAAAAGATCGGGAACCTTGGACAGCGCCACATGGATGGTCGTGGGAACCACGCGCAATTCGGGCGAGGTCAGCATCATTACCGAGCGCGCGACCCCGCCAAGATGGGCCAAAAACTCTGTATGTCCGGGAAAGGCGAAATCCGCGCCGTCATGCAGGGCTTTTTTGTGAATGGGATTGGTGCAGATAGCCGAAGCCTGACCGCTCGTAACCAGCGAGACCGCGCGCTCAATCGCTTTGATTACACCAATTGCGTTGGCGCGCGCGGGCAGGCCGGGCGTCGTTGTCTCGGCGAATTGATGGTGCAGGAAGGGTAGGCCTTTGGCCATGGCGGCGGCGGTTTCGCTCGGGTCGGAAATCTCGATTGCAGGCAGATCAGTTGCGATTTGCGCCACATGACGTCGGTCCGCGATCAAAAAGAAATCAAGCTCGCGGCGCAGAACCTGCCAAGCCCGAAAGCTAAGCTCAAGGCCGATCCCCGCAGGTTCGCCGCATGTCAACGCAATCGGGGCGATCATTTTCTAACGATGGTCGCGTCACCCATGAGTTCTTGCAAATAGCCTTGCCCAAAGGCATCCATCCGCTGAGAAAACAGCGCCTGACGCACCTGCTCGCGATTGCCCTCTGACAGCTTGTTGGTACGGCCACACAGCATCAGAAACGCCAGATATTGGTCATTCGCGCCTTCGGTCAAATTGAAGGACACCTCGTTGGCGTCAAGATTTTCCAACTCGCGCGCGATATTTCTGGGCGTCTTACCAACCGGCGTGACTTGTGTGCTAAACAGTTCGGCAGGAAATTTTTGCGCTTTGGCTGCCAAATCTTGACAAGTGTCGATAGAGTCTGCAAGTGCGCGCGCCTGCTTTAACGTCGCATCGCTTTTACCGCCAGGGATCAGAAGTTTTGAGTAGTCATAGGCGATGGTTTTGGCCGCAATAGTGCGATTATCACGAATGCCACGCAGCTGGAAAATCGCTACCGCTTGGGGCATTTGAACCGGCGTGGTCACTTCCCCAACGCTCATAGTCATGATCTGCTTGGCCACTTCCGGCGGCAAATTAGTGATCGGCATCCAGTCAAGCTTGCCGCCCTTGCCACGAGAGGCGGCGGCGGAATAGGTGAGAACGGCCTCTTCGAATCCCTTGAGAGTTTTTAGGCGTTTTGATAATTCTGTTGCAAGTTCAATGCTTTGCGCCTCGGCTCCCTGAGGAAGCGGCAGGATCAGCTCTGACACCAGCACTGACGCACCAACCGCCGTGGTGCCAAGCGCCATCGCGGTATTAAGCTCGCTTTCGGTGATAAACGCCTTGGCTTGAAATTTGGTCTGAACAACTTTGCGCCAAATCAACCCCGCATCGACAAAGTCGTAAAATGTCTCCGGGTACACGCCATCCTTGCCGAGGGCGGCCACGAATTGTTCGGTGGTCATGTTGGCCCGTTTAGCGAATTCGGTCATGCCCGCGGCTTTTTCGTCTTCGGTCAAGGTCAAGCCAAGGGAGCGGGCAGATTGTTGGCGCAAGCGGTCCTCGATCAGTGCGTCTGTGGCTTGTTTTTGCAAATCACCCAAGGTGCCGATGGCTTTGAGCATCAACTCGCGCTGACTGATTTCAAAGTTGGTGATGGAACTATCGTTAACAGTCAGCGCCTCTGCATAAGGATTTTGAGCTAAGCTGAAACTGGGGAAAGCCAGCAAAATCAATGCTAAAGCGTGTGTTGTTAATCTAATTTTGTGCGAAGTTCTACGCATGTTACCCTCTAGAGATCGCTGCATTTGCGTTGATATGCACTGCTATCGGCGCGGCTACCAAAGCCTTCCAGCGACACTTGCAAACCAATATTCGTCGATGCCCCCACATTAGAGGAACCTGCAAACTGACGCGAGAGCGAAAGAGCAACTTTTATGCATTCGTTGCGATAAGTTAACGCTATTGCCGCATTGCTGGGCTTGGAGGAGGTCAGATCATAGCGCCAACTCGTCTTGGTGCGCCAGTTATTGCCAAGATCCCAGCCACCATCAAAGGTCCATTCCGAGCGGTCGGTGGTGTTGCCTGCGGCCCCGGAAACCAGCCACAAATAGCTGGACGAGGCCTGAATTTTCTTGCCGTGAAAGGCGATTTTGGTTTCGTTTTTGGAAAGAGTAAACGAGTTGTCAAACACCGCGCGTTGGATCACGCGAAACTTGGACGGTAGCGAAACCTGCCCGCCCAGAACATAGCTTGAGGAGGTTCCCGACAAGCCCGACGCCAGCGTGAACTGCGCCGGATCGTTTGCGCGAACC
>CAYPUW010000235.1:0-4129 GCA_964413925.1 uncultured Rhodobacter sp.
CAGCTTTTCACGCAGGCCAAACCCCTTGGCCACAGCCCGCACCGCATCGCGCCCCACATCCTCGCTGACCCGCACAGCCACCGTGTTGAGCGAATAGGCCAGCGCCTTGGTAAGCGTCACAGGTCCCATGAACTTGCCGGAATAATTCTTGGGCGACCACGGGCCAGAGCCGGGAATATCAATGGTAATCGGCGCATCCTCGACCACAGTGTCAAACCTGTACCCCAAATCCAGCGCCGCGCCGTAAACGAACGGCTTGAAAGACGAGCCGGTTTGCCTAAGCGCCTGCGTTGCGCGATTAAACTGCCCGGCCACTTCCAGCGCCCGCCCGCCGACCATCGCCCGAACCGCCCCGTCGGCCGACATCACCACCATCGCGGCCTGCGCCTTGGAACCCTTGGAAACCTTGTTCTTGAACACATCCGCAAAGGCCGCTTCGGCAGCCTTTTGTATCATCGGGTCGAACGTGGTCTTGATGATCACGTCCTCGGTGGTGGCTTTGGTCAAAAACGAGGGCGCGGTTGCCATCACCCAATCGGCAAAATACCCCCCCGCACGCGCCTGGGCCGCCAGCGACAGCTTGGCCGGGTTGGCCCGCGCATAATCGGCCTCGGCCTTGGTCAAATAACCCTGCGCCTCCATCAGACCCAAAATCACCCGGGCGCGATCATTGGCGCGTTTCAAATTTCGCGTTGGCGCATAATAAGAGGGGGCGACCAGCAATCCCGCCAAAAGCGCGCTTTCGGCAGGGGTGACATCACTTGCCGACTTGCCAAAATAGCGTCGGCTCGCCGCCTCGAACCCTTGCGAACCTGAACCCAAAAACGCCCGATTCATATAGATCATCAGGATTTGATCTTTGGTGTATTTCAACTCCATCGCCAACGCATACGGCACTTCGTTCAGCTTGCGCCACAGGGTCGCCTGCCGACACTCGGCCTCATATTGCCGCTCGGTTTGACCAGAGTTCGGATCATAGCGCTTGCCGAGACAGACGATTTTGGCAACCTGCTGGGTCAAGGTAGAGCCGCCATGACCCTGCAGCGGCCCACGCCCATCGCGCAGATTGATCACGATAGCGCTGGCAATCCCGCGCGGACTAATGCCGAAATGCTGATAAAACCGCTTATCCTCGGTGGCGACCACCGCATGCACCAGATAAGGCGAGATGTCCTTTACGCGCAATATCCCGCCAAATTGCTCGCCCCGCCAAGCAAATACCTTGTTATAGCGATCCAGCATGGTGACAGAGCCGCGCGCACGCCCGTCCACCTGCTCGGATGCCGGAGGCAGACCAGTATAATAATACCCCGTGGCCGCGGCCAGAACCAATATGCCAACAATGGTTCCGCGCAAAAACACCCACCAAAACAGACGAAACACCGACCTGACCAGCCACAGAACCAGCGCCACCAACAGATTTCTCGGCGGTCTTTTCTTTTTCACCTTGCCTGTGGATTTCGGTCGTGGCGTGCGGCTGGATTTCGCCCCCGATTTGGAACCAGACTTCTTGGCGGCTTTCTTATCTGCCTTTTTGTCCACCGATTTCCCTAACGACGAAAAATCTCGGCGAGGGGCCGTCAATATGGGCTTGGAGTCGCCGGGTTTGCGCATGAATAAGCTGCCTGAATTGCTGTCTTTTGATCAAGATTACCCGTTTTGACGCCAGAAGGGGAGGCGGTGCAACCAGAATGTTCGACTCAACGCCGCCTAATTTTTAGGCGACACCCAAAATATGTGCGTTTTTTGTGCGCTTTCCACCCCTAACCAGCAATTTTCCGCCCGACTAACCTGTACTCAGCGCCTCCGCGCCTGTTTTTGAAGCACATCTTTGACAACAACTTTGCTTGAAACCAAAGCGACGCGGCAAAAAGGAAACTGATGTGAACCTAATAATTGCGACGATCAAACCCTTCAAACTTGACGAGGTGCGCGAGGCGCTGACCGCGTTGGGCGTGGGCGGAATGATGGTGACCGAGATCAAAGGGTTTGGTGCCCAATCGGGTCACACCGAGATTTATCGCGGGGCCGAATACGCCGTGAATTTCGTCCCCAAGGTCAAGATCGAGCTGGTGGTCGCCAGCTCCATGACCGACCAAATCGTCCAAACCATCCAGTCAGTCGCCAGAACCGACAAGATCGGCGACGGCAAAATATTCGTGCTTAACGTTCAGCAAGCGATCCGCGTTCGCACCGGCGAAACTGGCGAAGACGCGCTTTAATCCCCCCCCAAAAGGACCAAAAAAATGCACATAAAATTCATCCGTCCCGCCACTCTGGCACTGGCAACACTCGCGCCATCTGCCCTTTGGGCGCAGGAAATCACCGCCACGATGGACAAGGGCGACACCGCGTGGATGCTGATGTCGACCTTGCTGGTTTTGTTCATGATCCTGCCGGGCTTGGGCCTGTTTTATGGCGGCTTGGTGCGCTCTAAAAACATGCTGTCGGTGTTGATGCAATGTACCATGATCACCGCCGTTGTGATCGTTGCTTGGGTCGGCTGGGGCTATTCCTTCGCGTTCGGTGGTGGCTCCAGCCCGTTCTGGGGCGGCACTGCCAAACTATTTTTGGCAGGCGTCAACATGAACTCGATGGTCGAGACGTTCACCCAAGGCGTCGTGATCCCCGAATATGTTTTCATCGCTTTCCAGATGACATTCGCCGCCATCACCCCGGCGCTGATTGTCGGGGCGTTCGCCGAGCGCATCAAGTTCTCGGCGCTAATGGTGTTCGTTTTGTTATGGATCACGCTGGTCTATTTCCCCATCGCCCACATGGTCTGGGATCCGGCAGGCTTTATTTTCAACCTCGGCGCGCTCGATTTCGCGGGCGGCACGGTTGTCCATATCAACGCAGGCGTAACCGCCTTGGTCGGCGCAATGGTGCTTGGCCCACGGATCGGGCTTGGCCGCGACATGATGGCACCTCACTCCATGACCTTGGCGCTGGTCGGCGCCGCAATCCTGTGGGTCGGCTGGTTCGGCTTTAACGCCGGCTCCAACCTCGAGGCCAATGGTGGTGCCGCCCTTGCCATGATCAACACCTTCACCGCAACAGCAGGCGCGATCCTCACTTGGGCGGTGATCGAAAGCCTCACACGCGGCAAATCCTCCCTTTTGGGAGCCGCCTCGGGCATGGTCGCCGGTCTGGTCGCCGTCACCCCCGCCGCAGGAACCGTCGGCCCGGTCGGGGCCATCGCCCTCGGAGCCATCGCCTCCGCCGGTTGCTACATCTTCGTCGGCCCACTCAAAAACAAGTTCGGCTATGACGACAGCCTCGACGTTTTCGGCATCCACGGCATCGGCGGCATCATCGGCGCAGTCGGCACCGGCATCTTTACCGCCCCGTTCCTTGGCGGCACCGGCGGCGAAGACTACTCGCTCGGCGGCCAAGTCCTGATCCAGATAGAGGCGGTTGGCATCACCATTCTGTGGGCAGGCACCATCAGCTTCATCCTGTTCAAAGCCATCGACATGCTCATGGGCCTGCGCGTCAGCGAAGAAGACGAGCGCGTCGGCCTCGACCAATCCGCCCACGGCGAAAGCGCTTACCACTTTTAAGACGCAATCAGGAACTCAGGGTCGACACCAACACCTCCGGGACATCTCGGGGGTGTTTTCCGTTTGGCCCAAATATCCTCGCCGAAGGCCATAAACCCTTGCCGAACATCAACCAAAAGACGCCCGAACCCGGCGACCTATCGCTGAAACCAACAACAACCCCAACGCCGCCACCACGATGCTCGGCCCGGTCGGTGTGTCAAACTGAAACGAGGCAAACAGCCCCAACAACGCGGCTGCACCACCGCTTAACGCGGCAAAGATGGCCATCCGCTCCGGCGTACGCGCCCCCAACCGACCAGTAGCCGCAGGGATAATCAGCAGCGCCGTAATCAACAAAGCCCCGACAACCTTGATCGCCACCGCCACCAAAACCGCCAGCGCCAGCGTAAAATAAATACTTTCGCGCGCCGGATTTTGCCCATGTGCAATCGCCATCTCCCGGTCGAGCGACGAGACCAGCAATGCCCGCCACCGCCAAACCACCAGCCCAAGTGACAGCGCGCCACCGCCCCAAATCAGCGCCACATCCTGCCAACTGACCGACAAAATATCACCAATCAAAT
>CAYPUW010000236.1:0-4117 GCA_964413925.1 uncultured Rhodobacter sp.
GGGTAAGTCTGGTCTGCCCGGATTGCCGCCGGGAAGCGCAGGTCTCCCCGGAGGTTTGGAAGCCAGCGGGACTGGTCAGATGCTGTTCTTCCAGACTACTTTGGATCAATTTCAGTGTCGTGTAATCTTTTGAGGCTTCTTCATCCTCCGACACAAACTCCGCCAGATCTAGCCCCTTCAGGCCGTTTTTTTGTGCGCCAAGCAGACGCTCCCCGGCGGGGTTGGAACGGATGATTTTGCCGTCTGAGGCCACCTCGAACAGGGCCTCGCTCATGGAATTGATGATATTTTCGGTGTGCGATTTAGCCCGCTGCAACTCCTTCACCCCTTCGGCTCGTTTTCGCGCGGTATCACGGAAAACCATCACCGCCCGCGCCATGTCGCCGATCTCGTTGGTGTTCTCGATGGCGGGAATGCAGACCTGCGTCTCGCCACGGGCCAGCCGTTTCATCGTGTCGGCCATCTCCTTTATGGGGCCACGAATTCCCGAGGCAATCAGCCGGGCCGCAACAAATACAAATGTTCCGATCAGAACCGTCGCAACCACCAGATATCGAAAATAGCTTACTCCAATTACGTAGTTCGCACGCGCTGTATCAATGACCTCGTCCGAGCTGGTTTTAAACACGGTATTGATCGCGTTCAAAAGGTCACTGGACATCCCGTCGGTGATCGCTGCATCCTTGGTAAGGTCCACATAGTGCTTGCGTAAGGTATTGAACGAATTGATATAAAGCGATAGTGAGTGTGTCACCGAGGACTTGTCCGCGCGTGCGGCAAACTGGACCGCGACATCCTGCTCTAGCAGGGTGACCGACTTCTGCCACAAGTCGTAATAGGTCGGATCCCGGCGAATAATGTAATCTTTTTCATGGCGTCGTACCTGCAACAAATCCCGGTAAATCGTCCCGCCCACCTCGCTAACTTTGCGTTCAACAATGTGAATGGCATTGCGCATGGTGCCACGGAGTCCTTGGCTTTCGGACAGCCCAATAGAGTTCAACTCGCGCGACATATCGGAGAACTGATCCTTGTAGGCGACCAGTTGCACCTCCCATGCCCGCAGCCTTATTTCCTCAGCTCCGGCCAGTTTGAATTTGCGAAGTGCGGCCACTGACGCTTTTACTTCTCTTACCCGTTGGTAAAACTCCCCCAAGACGGCGTCCTGCTGGCTGGCTAAATAGTCCTTTTCATTGAAACGAGCCATGGATAAGCCGCGCTGAATGTCGCGAATTATCGACAGTTCTTGCAATTCCGTAACTACTCGTTCGCTGTTCTTTGTGATGGCGCTTGAACTTTGAAACTCCATTGCGAGAATGACCAAAAAACCCAAAAACGCGGTGAATGCGATGGCGGATATCTGGTTGCCGATCTTTACATCATTGCGGAACTTCATGAAATTCGTCCTTTCACCCAAAATACCCCGCCGAAAATTATAGCAATCGCGGTTGCAACCGTTAGTGGCGTGGATGAATGGCAATTTTAGGGCAATTTCATAGATTTTTTCGATCAATTTACGCAAAACGGCTTTGCTGCCAAATTAAGCGCGACAGGCGATATTAGGTTTGCCAACTTTTTGCGTCAGCAAAATCTCGCTGGCGAAATCTGCGCCGGACGTTAGTTGAAATTGTTGTAACCTGCTGTTATTGGTTATAATTCTCACCGAATCTTGGCGATAACGCGCGAGAAAAGCGCTGATTGGCCTTTGGGGGGACCGCTTGGCCAGAACGCTCGCTCTCATTCTTGTGCACGTCGCTCAATCTGCATAAATCATCACTCTGAAGCTGCGATTATCGTCCAAAAACCGCTATTTTAGGCATCTCTGGCGCCGATCGTTTCCATATCTCGTCAAAATTGCCACAAATCTACCTATTGTTTTTCATAAAAGCGTCACGCTTTCGCCACGTTTGCCGAACAGGGTCAACCCAAGGCAGTAAATAGACATGCCAATAGTAAGGGTCAGATTTAATACCGACGTTGATAACAACGCGAAATTGAACCGAGTTGAAAGCGGGGCAGTCAGATGAAAATTCTTGCAGTAGACGATGACGAAATCATTCTTGAATTACTCAAGGAAACGGTGGCGTGCAGCGGGTTTGACGACGTAACAATCGCCTCGTCAGGGCAGGAAGCCTTGCAGGTTATCAAAATGTCACCGGTTCCATTTGATTGTTTTTTGCTTGATATACAGATGCCCCACATGGACGGGGTCGAGCTTTGCTCGCGTATTCGCGCCATACACGCCTATAAAAAATCGCCGATCCTGATGATCACCGCGATGTCTGACAAACAATATGTGGACCGCGCCTTTGCCGCCGGTGCCAGTGATTATGTGACCAAACCGTTTGATGTGTTGGAGCTTGGCACTCGCGTCACCATCGCCAGCCGTCTGGTTGACGAACTGAAACAGGCCGAGCGGGCAGAGTTTGAAAATGTCACGCTCAAAGAGCGGCTGGAGCACCGAACCCGCCACGAAGTCAGCGACCCCTTGCCTATCGAGGACGTAGACGGGTTTCTGGACTATACTGCATTTGAAAATTATCTACTGTTACAAAGTCGCCAGGGTCACTTTACCTCGGGGCTGATTGCGCTTGAGATCGAAAATATCGGCGAGATTTACACGCGCACTCCAGCCGAGGACTTCTATTATCTTCTCACTGATATCGGCGAAGCGATCAGTGACACGTTCCGGGGCAAGTTCGACTTTTTGTCCTACCGGGGCGATGGAATCTATGTCTGCGCCTTCAATCGAGGGCGCTCGCCCTTCAGCGAAGAGACCGCCTCTGATCTTAGGCTGGCCATTGCCGAACTTTATCTGATCTATGGCAGCGGCGAGCCGATGAATGTCACCATCAATATCGGCGAGCAGGTCGCACCGGGCATATTCTCGTCGCCGGGGTCGCTAAAGAACCTGTTCAAGGCGATAGACAACCTGCACCACACACAAACCACCCAGAAAATCGACGTCGCTACTTTGTTAAAACCGCGACGCAAACAAATGCCGTGGCGGTCAAAAATACTAAAAAACGTAGGCCGTGCGTCATAAGCAAGTGACTACCTAGTTCGTAGCGTAAACCAAGTGTTAAGAGGGAGGCTGAATAATGCAGCAGACACTGGAAAGTAAAATCAGTACCATCAGGCAGAAATTCATTGGCGTTCTTCACGAACGACTAAGCGAGTTTCAAATCCTGCGCGAAAAAATTCAAACCGACCGCGCCGCAACCGAGGCATTGAAAGAGTTGCAGTTTTCTAGCCACAAAATCCGTGGTGTCGCCGCGACGCTTGGGTTCGGGCATCTCGGCGATCTTGCCGCGATCTCTGAACAGGATGTGACGACGGTTTTGGCCTCACCGGACGCGCCTCACGGCACGGGCAGGATTGCCGCCTCGCTTGGCAATATGATCACCGAGATCGCGAATATTCTGGAGGGTCAGCACAGCAAGCCCTGCTGATCCGCATATTTGATGTGCAACTTTGACTCTATTTACGTTTCTTGTCAGCGATGGCCATCACCAGCGTCAGGATAATGAACACCACCGCTCCGGCCCCCCAAACGCGATAGCTGGGGGGCATCAAAATGGCTGGAACAGTGGCGTACATAATGGCCAGTAAGCTCCAAACCAGAGCGACGATTCCGATTAATATTGTGTCTAGTCGTATCATGATATTCTAATTTCCCTTGCTATATCAGTGCCCTGCACCGCGAGTGATAATTGATACGCTGTCGAGTATCTGAAAGCTGAGGATGGTGAAAAAATACATGCCAGACACCATCACGCCGATAGCCAGCGGGCCGACCCAAGCGCTTTGACGCCCGACTTTGGTCCCGCTCCAATCGACCACGCGCAGTTTGGTGACATCAATGCCTATCCTTGCGTTGGTTGAGAACAGCATCCTGAACAACGCATAGACATAGATGAACATGACGGTCGCCATCACCAGCGAGCCTGCGCCGACAAACCCCATCAACGCGCCCCAGATGAACGGCGGGTCCACATGCTCAATCGCGTCGTCAACGTGATAGCCAAGGTTGAACACCCGACGCGGAATGCCGTGATAGCCAGCCGCGATGCCTCCGATGCCAAACAGTGCCAGACCCGTTGTCAGGAATTTAGGC
>CAYPUW010000237.1:0-4104 GCA_964413925.1 uncultured Rhodobacter sp.
CTGGTTTTACTGGCGGTTGCGGTAAAGTATCGACATTTGAAGATGTGGTTTCGCTGGGCGGTTGGCGCGATGGGCGCGGCCACGGCGGGGGTTTATATCTTGGAGGAAATCCGCCGGTTCTGGCGTGGAGATATTCTGGAGGTTCCGGGCTTTTCCGATCCCGAACTTTACACCCAGACGGTGGTGATGCTGATTATCTCCGCGGCGCTATTGATCTATTCTTTCTATCGCCGCTCGTCGTTGATGCGAAAGCTGGCGCTTGGCGCGCTTGGGGTGACGGTGGCCAAGGTGTTCTTGGTCGATATGTCGGGATTGACCGGGCTGACGCGGGTGTTCTCGTTTCTGGTTTTGGGTCTGGTGCTGGCGGGGCTGGCTTGGCTTGATCGCTGGTTTGGTGCTGGTGATGGCCTGGTTGAGCGAGATGACGCCGCCGAGGGGCGCGGGGGGTGATCGGCGCTTATGCCGTGGGCATGGTCTTTATCAAAACGTAAATCAACACGCCGCAAATGAGCGTCAGCCAGACGACATAGTTGGTGACATTGTGGATCAGATTGCGCTCGGCCACCCCGAGGTTCGGAAACCTTTGTACCAGCTTGCGGCCGGGCCAGAGCAATATGTTAACGATCAAACCCCAGAGTTTCATGTTGGCCTCTTTTGTTGGCGGTTTTGCCCTAAGATGGGGCAGGTCTACACCAGTGGAGTCGGCGGCAAAAGCGGTTTTACGCGGGCTTGGATTTGGCGCATCCCCCGCAGGATTGCGCACTGGACCTTGCCTGAACGCTCGCTTATAACCTCGGCCATGAGCTATATATGCGGCCTCATTATTCGAATTACCAACCCGGCGCTCAGAGCCTGAGTAGCCGGGAGCAGGCGTATGGACCTTTGCGCCAAGCCTTGATCTTACCCCCGAATTACCTGAACGGAGCCGCCCCATGTGCGCCGAGAAAATCGACTACAAAGAGACCCTGACCCTGCCTAAAACCGATTTCGCCATGCGCGCGGGATTGCCCAAACGCGAGCCTGACTGGTTGGCGCGCTGGCAGCGGATCGGCATCTATGACCGTTTGCGCGAAAAGAGCGGGCGCAAGGATTTCGTGCTGCACGATGGCCCTCCCTATGCCAACGGGCATTTGCATATCGGGCATGCGCTGAACAAGGTTCTAAAGGACATGGTGGTGCGCTCTCAGCAGATGATGGGACGCGATGCGCGCTATATCCCCGGCTGGGATTGTCACGGGCTGCCGATCGAGTGGAAGATCGAGGAGAAATACCGCGCGCGCGGCAAGAACAAGGACGATGTGCCGATCAACGAGCTGCGCGCGGAGTGTCGCAAATTCGCCGATGAGTGGGTCGATATCCAGCGCGACGAGTTCAAGCGTTTGGGCGTGACCGGCAATTGGGATCACCCTTATAAGACCATGGATTTTGGTTCTGAGGCGGTGATTGCCGAGGAGTTTATGAAGTTTGTGATGAACGGCTCGCTTTATCGCGGCAGCAAGCCGGTGATGTGGTCGCCAGTTGAAAAGACCGCGCTGGCCGAGGCGGAGATCGAATATCACGACCATCAGAGCCACACGATCTGGGTCAAATTTCCGGTGGTGCGTGCAGTTGAAGAGAGCGGAACCCGCTCTGATCTGCTCGGCGTGAACGTGGTGATCTGGACGACGACGCCTTGGACCATTCCGTCCAACCGCGCCATCGCCTTTAACCCAAATCTGGCCTACAGCCTTTACGAGGTGACAGCCGCCAGCGACGACAATTGGGCCAAGGCTGGCGAGAAATACCTGTTGGCCGACAATCTGGCGGCGGCGGTATTTGCCAGCGCGCGCGTGGACAAATTTACCAAGCTGCGCCGTGTGGACGCAAGTCAGCTCGATCTGTTATCCTGCGCCCATCCTTGGCGCGGACTGGACTGGGCAGAGGGAGCCTGGGACTATCCGGTGCCAATGCTGCCCGGCGATCATGTGACTGACGATGCGGGGACGGGGTTTGTGCATACGGCCCCGAGCCACGGGGCGGATGACTATATTCTCGGGGTTCGTCACGGGCTGGTTATGACCCATAATGTGACCGAGGACAGCTCGTTTGCAGAGCATGTTCCGTTCTTTGCGGGTCTTCAGGTGTTTGATCGCAAGGGCAAGGAGGGCAAGGCCAACACGGCTGTTATCTCTAAGCTCATCGAGGCCAATGCGCTGATTGCGCGTGGTCGGGTCAAGCACAGCTATCCGCATTCGTGGCGCTCAAAGGCTCCGGTGATTTTCCGCAATACGCCACAGTGGTTTGTCGCCATCGACAAGGATTTGGACGATGGGATGGATCAAAACGGCAAGACCATTCGCGCGCGGGCATTGAGCGAAATCGACCATGTGAACTGGACGCCGCAAACCGGACGCAACCGGCTTTATTCAATGATCGAGGCGCGGCCTGACTGGGTGATGAGCCGCCAACGTGCGTGGGGTGTGCCGCTCAGTTGTTTCATTCGCGATGCGGGCCACGGCGAGGTCGAATTGCTGCGCGATGAGGCGGTTAATGCACGCATTGCAGCGGCGTTTCGTACTGAGGGGGCCGATGCGTGGTATAAAGACGGGGCGCGCGCGCGTTTCCTTGAGGGGGTCGAAAATCCCGATCAGTGGGAAATGGTCACCGATATTCTGGATGTGTGGTTTGACAGCGGCTCGACCCACTCGTTTGTGTTGCGAGATCGCGATGACGGGGCCAAGGACGGGATTGCCGATCTGTATCTTGAGGGTACGGACCAGCATCGCGGCTGGTTTCATTCGTCGCTTTTGCAGTCTTGCGGCACCAACGGGCGCGCGCCTTATCGCGGGGTTTTGACCCACGGGTTTACGCTTGATGCAAAGGGCATGAAGATGTCCAAGTCTCTGGGCAACACCATCGTTCCCGAGGCCGTGACCAAGCAATACGGGGCCGATATTTTGCGCCTTTGGGTGGCGCAGGTCGATTTCACCAATGACCAGCGCATCGGGCCGGAGATTTTGAAAAACGTCGCCGACAGCTATCGTCGTTTGCGCAATACCATGCGTTTCATGCTGGGTAATCTTAACGAGTTTGACGCGGACGAGCGGGTTGATCCCGCCGATATGCCAGAGCTTGAGCGTTGGGTGCTGCATCGCTTGGCCGAGCTTGATCACACCGTGCGCACGGGCTATGCGGCCTATGATTTTCAAGGGGTGTTTCAGGCGCTGTTTCAGTTTGCGACCGTTGATCTGAGCGCGTTTTATTTCGATATTCGCAAGGACGCGCTTTATTGTGACGGGGCGGAAAGCCTTCAGCGGCGCGCCGCGCGAACAGTGCTTGATCTGCTGTTTTACCGGCTGACCACATGGCTGGCCCCGATCCTTGTGTTCACGATGGAGGATGTTTGGCTGAGCCGCAATGAGGGTGACGAAACTTCGGTTCATCTGGAGGATTTCCCCGACACCCCCGGCGATTGGCTTAACGAGCCGCTGGCGGCAAAATGGGCCGAAATCCGGCGCGCGCGTCGCGTGGTGACGGCAGCACTTGAGATCCAACGGCAAGAGAAGGTCATTGGCGCGTCGCTGGAGGCGGCTCCGGTGGTGCATGTGCGTGACGCGGCTATTTTGGCCTCGCTCAAAACCGTGCCGTTTCGCGATATCTGCATCACATCAGATTTGGCCCTGAGCCACGACCCCATCCCTGATGAGGCGTTCCGCTTGCCGGAAACCGACGGGATTGGTGTGGTGTTCGAGATGGCCACCGGCGAGAAATGCCAGCGCTGCTGGAAAATCCTGCCCGATGTGGGTGCGCACAGCCACGAGGGAACCTGCGGGCGGTGCAGCGAGGCGTTGGCGGGGTGAGGCTCGTGGACCGGTCGATGCATTTGAGATCCAGCAAAGCGTGATAAGTTACAGCGTAACCACTGTAAATGACTTGATGACTTTATCCATCAAGCAACAAGCGTAGCGGATATATTTGATGGAATCGATCCATTAGGGCCGCAAATTCAAGACCCTAAATTCTGTTTCTGCGGTAGCTCCCGAGCTTGCCGCAGAAATTCCAGTAACAACCAGCAGCGCGCCAATCGGCGGGAAAAGAAACAGCAAAACAATAATCCCTAACGGC
>CAYPUW010000238.1:0-4086 GCA_964413925.1 uncultured Rhodobacter sp.
TCCCGGCATGCCGATGGGCATGGCCGACGTGGCAACGGTGCTGTTCAACCGCTTCATCAATATCGACCCCGCCAATGCGAACTGGGCTGATCGCGACCGGTTTGTGTTGTCGGCGGGCCACGGCTCGATGTTGCTTTATTCGATCCACCATTTGCTCGGCTACAGCGACATGGACATGGATCAAATCCGCAATTTCCGTCAAATGGGCTATCGCACGGCGGGCCACCCTGAATATGGCCACGCCGCAGGGATCGAGACCACAACCGGCCCGCTCGGTCAGGGGATCGCAACCGCCGTCGGCATGGCACTGGCTGAACGGATGCAAAACGCCCGTTTTGGCGACGATCTTGTTAACCATTTCACCTATGTGATCTCAGGTGACGGTTGCCTGATGGAGGGTATCAGCCACGAGGCAATCGATCTCGCCGGTCATCTGGGTCTTGGCAAATTAATCGTCATGTGGGACGATAATTCGATCACAATTGATGGCGGAACCGAGCTTTCGACCTCCACCGATCAGGCCCAGCGGTTTGACGCTGCTGGCTGGCACACGCTGGCCGTTGACGGTCACAATCCAGAGGAAATCGCCGCCGCAATAGAGGCCACGCGCGCCGATGCTCGCCCCTCGTTGATCGCCTGCAAAACCGTGATTGGCTTTGGTTCGCCCAATAAACAAGGGACTTCCGGCGTTCATGGCGCGGCCCTTGGGGTTGACGAAGTTGCCCTAACACGCAAGGAACTTGGCTGGGAATATCCTGCATTCGAGATCCCCGAGGCGGTCTACACTGACTGGCACGCCATCGCCGCGCGCGGTGCAAAATCCTCTGCCGCATGGAACGCACGCCTTGCCGCAAGCGATCAGGCCGCAAAATTCAGCGCCGCTCTTGACGGCTCTGATCGCGCGCCTTTGACACAGGCGATGGCCGAATATCGCGCGCAACTGGTGGCCGACAAGCCCAAGGTCGCGACCCGCAAATCCTCGCAAATGGCACTGGAAATCGTTAACGGCACGATCGGCAGCATGGTTGGCGGTTCCGCCGATCTGACCGGCTCCAACCTCACCCGCACATCGGCCATGACCCCGGTCGCAAAGCCCGATTATGCCGGAAATTACGTCTATTTCGGCGTGCGCGAACACGGCATGGCGGCGGCTCTCAACGGCTTGCAACTCCACGGCGGTTTGCGTGCTTATGGCGGTACATTTCTGGCATTTGCCGATTATTGTCGCGGCTCGATTCGCCTTTCGGCGCTGATGGGCGTGCCGGTTACTTACGTGATGACCCACGATTCTATCGGTCTGGGCGAAGACGGCCCGACCCACCAGCCGGTCGAGCATGTGGCCAGCTTGCGTGTTATGCCAAACCTTAACGTTTTTCGCCCCTGCGACGCGGTTGAAGCTGCCGAAGCGTGGGAAATCGCGATCAATTCCGACAGTACCCCGTCGCTGATGGCCCTCTCGCGCCAAGGTCTACCGACCGTGCGCAACGACGCCAGCGAGAACCTTACCGCCAAGGGAATGTATGTGCTGCGCGAGGCAGATGGCGCGCGCGATGTGACCCTGATGGCCACCGGATCAGAGGTTGAAATTGCCCTCGCAGCCGCCGACACACTCGCCGCTGAAGGGATCAAAGCGGCGGTGGTTTCCGCCCCATGCTTTGAGCTGTTCGACCCGCAAGACGCTACTTACCGAGCATCGGTTTTAGGCACAGCCCCCCGCGTCGGCATCGAGGCCGGAGTCGTCACCGGATGGGAGAAATACCTCGGTGATAACAGCGCCTTTATCGGCATGACGGGCTTTGGCGCCTCCGCCCCGATCAGCGCATTATACCAACATTTCGGCATCACCGCGACAGCCACGGCACAGGCTGCGCGTGACTTGCTGGCAAACTCTTGAAACACAAATAAAGGACAAAAAAGCATGGCGATTAAAGTAGGAATTAACGGATTTGGCCGCATTGGCCGCAACGTTTTGCGCGGCATTATCGAGAGCGGTCGCACCGACATCGAGGTCGTGGCCATCAACGATCTTGGCCCTGTCGACATGAACGCGCATCTGCTGCAATTTGACAGCGTTCATGGCCGTTTTCCCGCCAAGGTTACCGTTGATGGCGACACTATCGACGTTGGTCGCGGCCCGATCAAAGTCACCGCCGAACGCAACCCCGCCGACCTGCCTTGGGGCGACGTTGACATCGCACTTGAATGTACCGGCTTCTTCACCGCACGCGAAAAAGCCGCCGCCCATCTTGAGAATGGCTCTAAGCGGGTTTTGATCTCCGCTCCCGGCGCAAATGCTGATAAAACAATCGTTTACGGGGTGAATAGTGATGTTCTGACTGCCGAAGATGTGGTGGTTTCCAACGCTTCTTGCACCACCAATTGCCTCGCGCCCGTTGTGCATATTCTTGATCAGGCGGTTGGAATTGACCACGGTTTCATGACTACGATCCACTCGTTTACCGGCGATCAACCGTCGCTTGATACCATGCACAAAGACTTCTATCGCGCCCGCGCTGCCAGCCTTTCGATGATCCCCACATCCACTGGTGCCGCCAAGGCCGTTGGTCTGGTTTTGCCCCACATGAACGGCAAGCTTGACGGTGTTGCAATCCGGGTTCCAACCCCGAATGTCTCGGTTGTCGATCTGGTTTTCACCGCCAAACGTGACACCACGGTTGAGGAGCTGAACGCCGCCATTCGTACCGCTGCTGACGGCCCTCTCAAAGGCGTTCTTGGCTATACCGATCTGCCCAACGTCTCGTGCGATTTCAACCATGATCCGCACTCCTCGATCTTCCACACGGACCAGACCAAGGTTATGCAGGGCACCACCTGTCGCATCCTCACTTGGTACGATAACGAGTGGGGTTTCTCCAACCGCATGGCCGATACTGCCGTTGCTATGGGGGCCTTGATCTGATGTCAGCTCAGTCGATCAAATCGATCTCTGTCAAGGGCAAGAGGTTGGTCATTCGCGCCGACCTCAACGCCCCTTGCAAGGATGGCGTGGTCACTGATGCCACTCGGATCGAGCGGTTCGCCGCCGGGTTAAAACCGCTGCTGGAGGATGGCGCGCGCGTGGTTGTTCTGTCGCATTTCGGTCGCCCCAAGGGCAAAGTCGTGCCGGAAATGTCACTCGCGCCTATCGCGCCGGTGCTGGCCGCAGCGCTTGGCCAAAGCGTCGAGTTTCAAAATACCTGCGTCGGTCCCGAGGCCGAGGCCGCCGCCGCAAACGTTAACAACGGCGAGGTAATCTTGTGCGAAAACCTGCGTTTTCACGCCGGAGAAGAGGCAAATGACCCTGAATTTGCCGCGCAATTGGCGCGATTAGGCGAGGTTTACGTCAATGACGCGTTCTCCTGCGCCCACCGCGCCCACGCCTCGACCGAGGCAATCGCCGCCATTTTGCCCGCCTTCAGCGGCGCGTTGATGGATGAGGAAATTGGCGCACTCACCGAAGCGCTTGAAAACCCCGCACATCCCGCCGTGGCGCTGGTCGGCGGGGCCAAGGTCTCGTCCAAGATCGCGGTGTTGAAAAACCTCGTCAGCAAGGTCGATTATGTGATCATCGGCGGCGGTATGGCCAACACGTTTTTCTTTGCCGACGGTCACGACATCGGCAAATCGCTGTGTGAAAAAGACCAGCTTGAAACCGTACGCGAAATCCAAACCCTCGCCGCCAAGGCCGGTTGCGAACTGGTGTTGCCAAGCGATATTGTCTACGCCTTCAAATTCGAGGATGGCGCGCGCAGCACTATTGCCGACGTGACCGAATGTCCGCCCGAGGGAATTATTCTCGACGCTGGCCCCAAATCGGTCGTGCGCTTTCGCAGCGTTCTGGCCCGCGCGCAGACAATCCTGTGGAACGGCCCGCTCGGCGCATTTGAAATTCGCCCGTTCGAGCAGGCCACAAAACAAGTCGCACTGGAGGCCGCCGAACTGACACGCAGCGGACTTGTCACCTCGGTCGCAGGCGGAGGCGACACGGTTGCCGCGCTTAACATCGCCGGCGTGGCCGAAGATTTCACCTATGTTTCAAGCGCGGGTGGCGCGTTTTTGGAATGGCTCGAAGGTAAGGAACTGCCG
>CAYPUW010000239.1:0-4084 GCA_964413925.1 uncultured Rhodobacter sp.
GTGAATTTGGCCATCACGTCGGGCCGGTCCAGATAATAGGTGATTTTGCGAAACCCTTCGGCCTCGCATTGGGTGCAAAACATGCCTTTGGAGGTGTAAAGCCCGTTAAGCGAGGTATTGCCAGCGGGGTCGATCTCGACTTCGGCTGCAAATTCAAACTTGTTTGGCAACTGATCACCGCGAAGGGTCAATGTCGTCTGCGTCAGATTATAATCCGCTGCCGTCAAATCCGCGCCATCCAACATCGCGCTGATCAGGGTCAGACCCTCGCCATTCAGCACCAGATCGCCGCTGGCCTTGGGGTTTTTGCGAAAAGAAATCCGCGACAGAACCCGAGTCTTGTCGGGCGAAAGGCGGAACGTCAGATGGACGTCGTCAACCAGATAGCTGGGGGGCTGATAATCGGTCAGTAAAATGGTCTTGGCGGTGGTCATGTCTGAAGGCTCCGAATTCGTTTCGCGCGCCAGATTAAAAGCCTCACATCTGAGGGCAAGTCGAGAATATGCACAGCCGCGTGAAATGCTGGCGCACCGAACTTCCACTGTACTCCTACTGTGCAAATCTTTGCTCCCAAGCCCCTCGACCACGCGTCAAACTTGGGGTATCCCTAGCACATAGCCCCAAACCTCAGGACAAACCATGACCCGCCCCGTTGTTGGCATTATCGGAAATTCGCATCTTTTGGGCGAAGATTTCCCCATTCAGGCCTCTGGCATGATCAATCTCGAGGCCGTGGCCCATGTTGCCGGAGCCATGCCGGTAATAGTTCCGTCCGATCCGCGACTGGTGGATGTCTGCACCCTTTCTCAGAGGGTTGACGGCTTTTTGTTCACCGGCGCGCGCCCCAATGTGCACCCGTCCTTTTATGGCGAGCCGGAGACCGAGGCTCATGGTGCGTTTGATTATTGCCGCGACGAGTTGACGTTGGAGTTGATCCGCAAATGTGTTCAGGCGGGCCAGCCGGTGTTTGGAATTTGTCGTGGGTTTCAGGAGTTTAACGTCGCGTTTGGTGGCACTTTGCACCCCGAAATTCGCGATCTTCCGGGGCGAATGAACCACCGGATGCCGCCTGAAGGCACGCTTGAAGAAAAATTCGCCCCGCGCCATACGGTCAAGCTGACCAAAGGCGGGGTGTTTGCCGGAGTTTTTGGCGCGGACGAGGTGATGGTCAATTCGTTGCATGGCCAAGGTATTAACGAACCTGGACCGAATATTGTGGTGGATGGTCTCGCTTCCGATGGGACACCCGAGGCGATTTACGTTAAAAATTCACCCGGTTTTTCGCTGGCAGTTCAGTGGCATCCTGAGTGGAACGCAGCGGCCGATCCGGTCTCCAGATCATTATTTGAGAGCTTTGGTTCGGCTTTGCGCAAATGGAAAAACGGGGTCAGAACTGTGCCCTGAGATCACACGTGATTTTCCTTAACCTTCTGTTCTCGAAGCCTTTTCCTCAATACCGGATTGACCCTGCCGACGCTCTAACTCTTTGAGGACGTCACTTAATTCCACGTCTCTGGACGCCAGCATTACCAATAAATGATAAAGCACGTCTGCAGCCTCGAGCGTTAGGTTCTCACGGTCGTTCTTCACTGCGGCGATGATCGCCTCGACCGCTTCTTCGCCGAATTTCTCGGCGGCTTTCTCGGGGCCTTTTTGCAGCAGTTTCGCGGTCCACGAACTGGCTGGGTCAGCCGATTTCCGGGCTTTGATCGTCGCCGCCAGTTGGGTTAGAATATCGCTCATAATCGCACCTCGATGCCTGCCGCCGCCATGTGTTCCTTGGCTTGGCGGATAGTGAAATCGCCAAAATGAAAGATCGAGGCCGCCAGAACCGCGCTGGCATGGCCCTCTTTCACCCCCTCGACCAGATGATCCAGCGTACCGACCCCACCCGATGCGATCACCGGAATGTTGACCGCATCGGCTATGGCGCGGGTTAACGGCAGGTTAAATCCGGCGCGGGTGCCGTCGCGATCCATCGAGGTCAGCAATATCTCGCCCGCCCCCTTTGAGGCGACAAGTTTGGCGAACTCGACCGCGTCGATGCCGGTGCCGCGCCGCCCGCCATGGGTGAAAATCTCCCACTTGCCGGGCGAAACGGTCTTGGCGTCAATGGCCACAACGATGCACTGGTTGCCAAACTTGTTCGCGGCTTCGGCTACCACATCGGGATTGGCCACGGCAGCCGAATTGAACGAGACCTTGTCCGCCCCCGCCAGCAAAAGTGCGCGCACATCATCCGGCGTGCGCACGCCCCCGCCAATGGTTAACGGCATGAAACACTGCTCCGCCGTGCGCTGCGCCACGTCATACATGGTCCCGCGATTCTCATATGTGGCGTTGATGTCCAGAAAACACAGCTCGTCAGCGCCTGCCGCGTCATAGGCCTTGGCGCTTTCAACCGGGTCGCCGGCATCAATCAGATCAACGAAATTGACCCCTTTGACCACGCGGCCATCTTTGACGTCGAGACAGGGAATGATACGTGTTTTTAACATAGGTTAACTTTTCAACAGGGCGACCGCATCGCCAAGGTTAATTTGGCCATCATAGATCGCACGCCCCGAAATTGCACCATTAAGCGCAGCGCCACAGTTTTTCAGAGCCTCAAGATCGGCCATCGAGGAGACGCCACCACTGGCAATCACCGGGATTTTAACCGCGTTGGCAAGGGCTGCGGTTGCCTTGATATTGGGGCCTTTCATCGCACCATCACGGTTAATATCGGTGTAGATTATCGCCGAAATTCCGGCGCCTTCAAACCGGCGCGCAAGCTCGATCACCTCCAAATCGGTCTCGTTGGCCCAGCCACGGGTCGCCACCATCCCGTTTCGCGCATCTAACCCAACGGCAATATGACCTTCGAAAAGGCGCGCGGCCTTGGTCACAAGCTCTGGGTTCTCGACCGCGATGGTGCCAAGGATGACCCGGCTTAGCCCCTTTTCAAGCCAAGCCTCGATGGTTGCCATATCGCGAATGCCGCCCCCCAGTTGTGCCGGGATCGAGCAGGTTTTCAGGATGGCCTCGACTGGGGAAGCATTTACCGGCTCTCCGGCAAAAGCTCCATTTAAATCAACAAGATGCAGCCATTCGCAGCCCGCGTTCTCGAATGATTTAGCCTGCGCTGCGGGGTCGTCACTGAAGACGGTAACCTGATCCATCTCGCCCTTGAGCAAGCGCACGCATTGCCCGTCTTTCAGGTCTATCGCAGGGTAAAGGATCATCGGCGACGGCTCCAGATATGGTTTCGGCCTGTCATAATCTTTGGTTGAGAAAAATGCCACGCAAAAACGTTGACCAAAAGTAAAGCTTGCGATTCATGTGGTTATTTAGGAAAATTGTAGGGAAACAAGGGAGAACATAATGAAAAAGTTAATATTATTAACCGCGGCAAGCCTGTTGTTTGCGACAACGGCCTTTGCCGACGAGATTTTTGGCACTTGGAAAACCATTCCAGACGATAACAATATCTATGGTCTGATCAAGGTCGAGGCCTGCGGTGACAAGATTTGCGGCACGTTGATCAAATCTTTTAACGCCAGCGATAACAGCCCCTATGCCAGCGAAAATATCGGCAAAAAGCTCGTCTGGGACATGGTTAACAAAGGCGGTGGCAATTACGGCGGTGGGGTCGTCTGGTCGCCGGATCGTGACAAGGAATATAGCGGCAAGCTCAAGCTGCGCGGCGATAAGCTGACGGTTCAGGGCTGCATCTTTATCATTTGCCGCGACGGCGGAGTTTGGACGCGGGTTAATTAACGCGCGAACCCAGAAACACCTACGGGTTCCATTTTAGGAAATTGCCAATCAATCGCAGGCCGGTTGTTTGGCTTTTTTCCGGGTGAAACTGGGTGCCGACAATGTTGTCACGCCCGACGATTGCCGTGATGTCGCCCCCATAATCGCAGCGCGCCAGACATTCCGACGGCACTTTCGCCGCGAGATGGTATGAGTGTACAAAATAGGCATGTGCGCCGTCCGAGATACCCTCAAACAGCGGGTGAGCGGTGTCAAATATCAGCTCGTTCCAGCCCATATGCGGGATTTTTAGCGTCGGATCTTTTGGCATAAGCTTCACAACATC
>CAYPUW010000240.1:0-4076 GCA_964413925.1 uncultured Rhodobacter sp.
CAGTCCGTGCAGCAGCTCAAGCAGCTTGCGCACATCCTCAAAATGCAAACCCGTGGTTGGTTCGTCGAGAATATAAAGCGTACGCCCGGTGGAGCGTTTGGCCAACTCTTTTGACAGTTTCACCCGCTGCGCCTCGCCCCCTGACAGCGTCGTCGCGGGCTGGCCGACCTTGATATAGCCAAGCCCGACCCGCGCCAGCGCCGTCATCTTTTCGCGAATGCTTGGAACCGCGCCAAAAAAGCCCTCGGCATCCTCGACCGTCATGTCTAAAATATCGGCTATACTCTTGCCTTTAAAGCGAATTTCCAGCGTCTCGCGATTATAGCGCTTACCGTTACAGCTTTCGCAAGTGACATAAACATCGGGCAGAAAATGCATCTCGATCTTGATCAGACCGTCGCCTTTACAGGCCTCACAGCGCCCGCCCTTGACGTTAAAACTGAACCGACCACTCTTGTAGCCCCGCGTTTTAGACTCCGGCAATCCAGCAAACCACTCGCGGATCGGGGTGAACGCGCCGGTGTAAGTCGCGGGGTTAGAGCGCGGGGTGCGGCCAATCGCGCGTTGGTCGATATCAATGACTTTATCGAGATATTCCAACCCCTTAACGGCCTCGCACCGCGCCGGAGTTTGGCGCGCACCATTCAGGCGCATGCTGGCGGTTTTGAACAGGGTTTCAATGACAAGCGAGGATTTCCCGCCGCCCGAAACGCCGGTCACACAGGTAAATGTTGCCAACGGAAAATGCGCGGTGACGTTCTTGAGGTTGTTGCCCGTCGCCCCCTCAACGGTCAGAATTTTGCCGTTTCCGGCCCGCCGCTCGCCCGGTATCGGCACCTCGCGCTGATGGGTCAAATATTGCCCGGTGATCGATTTTGGATTGGCGGCGATGTCCGCAGGCGTGCCCTCGGCGACCACATAGCCCCCATGCACGCCGGCTCCCGGCCCAATATCAAGCACATGGTCGGCGGCCCTGATCGCCTCTTCGTCATGCTCGACCACAATCACGGTATTGCCCTGATCTCGAAGGTTTTTTAAGGTTTCCAGCAAACGCCCATTGTCGCGCTGATGCAGACCGATTGACGGCTCGTCCAGCACATAAAGCACCCCCGTCAAGCCAGAGCCGATCTGGCTGGCAAGCCGAATACGCTGACTTTCACCGCCTGATAATGTGCCGGAGTTGCGCGACAGTGTCAGATAATCCAGCCCGACATTAACCAAGAACCCCAACCGCTCGCGGATTTCCTTAAGGATCGCGCGGGCGATTTCGTTGCGCTGAGGGGTCAGGCTCGCAGGTACGGTTTCGATCCAGTCCAGCGCCTGACGGATCGACATTTGCACCACCTGCCCCGCGTGTATATGGGCGATTTTCACGGCCAGCGCCTCGGGACGCAAGCGATAGCCATTGCATGTCCCGCATTTGCGGTTGTTCTGATAGCGCTCGAACTCTTCGCGAATCCAGTTGCTGTCGGTCTCGCGATAGCGGCGCTGCATGTTGGGGATGACCCCCTCAAACGCGCGCGTCACCTCGTAAACCCGCCCCCCTTCATCGTAACGAAAGCGGATTTCCTCGTCGCCAGAGCCGTAAAGCATGACCTGCCGTGCTGCGGGCGGCAAATCTTTCCACGGGGCATCGCGCTCAAACTTGAAATGCCGCGCCAGCGCCTCGATAGTTTGCAAAAAATACGGCGATTTTCCCTTGCGCCACGGCGCCAGCGCCCCATCATAAAGCGCAATTGATGGGTCGGGAACCACCAAACGCTCGTCAAAAAACAGCTCAACCCCAAGGCCATCGCAATCGGGACAAGCGCCAAATGGCGCGTTGAACGAGAACAGGCGCGGCTCGATCTCGGGGATAGTGAAACCGCTGACGGGGCAGGCGAAATTCTCGGAAAATGTGATGCGCTCGACCTCCTCGCCCTCAGGCGGCGCGGTCTCTAAAATTGCGATTCCGTCCGCCAGATTAAGTGCTGTTCGAAGGCTGTCGGCAAGCCGGGTTTCAAGCCCTTCGCGCACAACGATTCGATCAACAACCACGTCAATATCATGGCGGAATTTCTTGTCCAGATCGGGGGCATCCTCAAGCTCGTAAAACGTACCATCCACCTTGACGCGTTGAAAGCCTTGCTTTTGTAACTCTTTGAATTCCTTTTTATATTCCCCTTTTCGATCGCGCACAATCGGGGCGAGCAGATAGGCGCGCAGCCCTGCCTCCATCCCCATGATCCGGTCGACCATTTCGCTAACTTGCTGCGCCTCGATCGGCAGGCCCGTCGCCGGGCTGTAAGGTGTTCCGACGCGCGCGAATAACAGGCGCAGATAGTCGTAAATCTCGGTCACGGTCCCCACCGTTGAGCGCGGATTTTTGCTGGTGGTTTTCTGCTCAATCGAGATCGCGGGCGACAGGCCAGAGATATGATCAATATCCGGTTTTTGCATCATGTCGAGGAACTGGCGCGCGTAGGCCGACAGGCTCTCCACATAGCGGCGCTGTCCCTCGGCATAGATGGTGTCAAAGGCGAGGCTCGATTTGCCAGAGCCGGACAGGCCGGTGATGACCACCAACTGATCGCGGGGGATTTTCACGTCAATCGACTTGAGATTATGTTCGCGCGCGCCCCGAATTTCGATATATTTCATCTCAGCCAATTTGTTCACGCCCCCACGCATGTTAGCCGCCCAGACCGGCTTGGTTAATTTGGAACAAAACGTGATCAATCACAAGGCATATTCGCCGGTTTCGAATCCCGAGCGGGGAATATAGCAGCCCTACGGCAAGATATCTTCCCCTGAAATAACCGGGTCTGCGGGCAGAAGACCCGCCCGAGGTTCGAGCGTTAGTCTTTGTTAATATGAGGTTTTCTCACCAATCTAACTTTTTTTCACGCTGGCTCTGGTAATATTAGCATTTTTGAATATATAGGGAGCCAACACGAATATGATCCACAAATTCCCGCGCCGCCGGACCACAGGAGCCTTTCTTATGAATATCAGTTTCGCCAACCCTTTTCGTATGAGCAAAAAAGACCCGAGCAAGAACCCAGCCCGCGAGCAACGCCGCCCTGCGGCAAAGAAACTCTCGGTGCATAACGCCGTTGAGATGGGCAAGTCCGGCGAGGTGATCTTGCTTGACGTGCGCGATCACAACGAGATCGCCAGCACCGGCAAGGCCAAGGGCGCGTTGCATATCCCATTGTTTTTGTTGAACCAACAGGCCGATCCCCGCCATCCAGAGTTCAAATCCGCCTTAAGTTCCGGCAAGCCAATTGCGGTTTATTGCGCATCTGGCGCACGCTCTGGTGTTGCGGTTCGCACGCTGTCGGGGCTTGGGTTTTCCGAGGTTCACAATATCGGCGGGCTGGCCCATTGGCGCGCTGCCGGTGGTGAGATCGAGCGCGGATAAAACGCGCAAACTAGCGACCAAAAATCGTTAATACATAGGCCTGCGTTTCGACGAAAGGCGGCACGTTGTTATAGCGCACGACCGCATCCGGCCCGGCATTATAGGCAGCCACCGCCAATCGCCAACTGCGAAACCGCGTGTATTGTTGTTTGAGGTAAAGCGCTGCACCCTCGAGATTGGCTTGCGGGTCACGGGGGTCAACGCCAAGCCTCGCGGCGGTTTCCGGCATCAATTGTCCAAGACCGATGGCCCCGTCAGGCGACAAAGCGTTGGGGTTCCAGTTGCTCTCTTTTTGAATGAGGCGCGAGAATAAATCCTTGGGCACCCCGAATTTCGCCGCCGCTTTTTCCGCCATCGGCAGGTATTTCCCCCTATAGGCACCGAAATATCGCGGAAGGCCCTGATCTTTGGGCAGCAGGCGTTTTGAGTTTTCATACTGCTCCGACAGCCGCCCATCCAACAGTTTGAGACGGTATTTGGCAAGACCTCGATGAGATTTACTGGCCGTCTGAGCTGCCGCGAGATGACCCGCGCCGACCATGAGCAGCACCAACCCAAACCATCTGACAAGCCTCATCCCACCCCCAAAACCGGCATAAACCGGCCCCCAGTGTAGTCGAGTTATCCAAAGGACGGGAGTCCCCGATTAAAAATCGCGCCGAAATTGACCTTT